>JAUVDE010000006.1 GCA_030595485.1 Draconibacterium sp. | reverse complement strand
AGAATAGTTTTTTGAGTTTCATACGGTCCTGTTGGCGAATCGGCGGTTGCATATAAAATATCTGAATTCTTCAGCCAGCCTTGAAAGCCGGTTTCAAAGGGCCACTGACAATAGAACAAATGACAAACACCATCATCGGTTTGCACCATGCTGGCTCCCCAAATGTTGTATGCCGAATCTTTTAAAGCAGCATGCATTGGTACCGGCTGAATCATTTCACCAAGGTTTAGCTCCAAACCTGTTTCAGGAATATTTTTTGTATTTGAGTTACACGAAAAGAGTGCTATTGCACAAAAAAGAAACAAACAACCATATATCTTTTTCATCAGCTAAAAGTTTAGTATTCGATTTGAGATGGTTGCCGTGTAAGCATTCTCTTTTGCTCCTAATTCTTCAGGGTCTGGTTTTACAAAACCACTTTCAACACCCTCTATTTTTATCGTTCCATTTGAATTTATTTCGATTAAAGCAAACACCGATTTTTGGTAGGGTAAAGTATATTTCAAATTTGGAAACGATTTTTCTATCTCTTCGGAATATCGTCCGGAATGTTCCAACTTGCTTCCAACCCAAGCATATGAAGTACTGTTGAGTCCGATATAATGAACGCCTTCAATTTCGGTGTGTTTATCGGTGTGTTCGTGCCCACAAAAACAGGCAATCACTTTTTTCTTGTCCTTATTGGCCTCAGCAAAAAGTTTCCAAATTTCCTTTTTATTTTTCGCACCACCATTACTTTCCAGGCTTTGATGTGAAAACACAACGGTAAGTTTATCGGTATTTGCTAAATCGGCCTTTAACCATTGCAGCTGTTCGGGCGAAATATACGTTCTACTTTTAGGGTGTGAATAGTAATTTCCATTGTTATACGAAACAAACTCGTCACCATCTTTATAATAATTGATATCTAAAACAATAAAATGAAAATCACCCTGGTCAAATGAATAGTAAGGTTTTTCCATGCCCCAGAATTTTTGGATGGTTGCTTTGTCTGAAATATCCATATCGTGGTTACCCAAAACATGGTACTTGGGAGCTTCAAAAGAATTCCAGATTGAAAGAAAGTTTTCGTTGTCTTTTTCGGGCATGCAAAAATCACCCAACTGAATGATGTACTCCGAGTTATTTTGCTCTGCACTTTTAATAAAGTCTGTTAACCGGTCCGAAGCATCATGAATTAAATCTTGATGCACATCAGTACACACCGCAAATTTTATGGATTCCGACTTTTGACAAGAAAAGCAGAAAACAACAAGGATGAAATAAATGCACTGTTTCATTGGAATAGTTTTACGAACACAAATTTAAGATTATTCGCAATAATATTCAATAAAAGAAACTGTCTTTAAAAATATTTTAAAAAGAAGTATTGTACTACCTAAAGTGGCTGTGCAGAAACTATTTGTCGTAATTAAACCCTTTTAAGTGATGCCCCATTCGGTCGCGTTTGGTTTTCAGGTATTTATGGTTGTGTTCATTGGGTTCAACTTCCATCGGAACAATTTCAGTCACTTCCAAACCATAGCCCTCTAAACCCACTCGCTTTACAGGATTATTGGTTAATAATTTCATTTTGGTAACACCTAAATTCGAAAGAATTTGCGCTCCAACACCATAGTCGCGCTCGTCGGCTTTAAATCCTAAATGAAGATTTGCTTCAACAGTATCCAATCCTTCATCCTGAAGCTTATAAGCTGCAATTTTATTTAGCAGACCAATTCCTCTACCTTCTTGCATCATATAAACAATAACACCCTTACCTGCCTCATCAATCAATTGCATCGATTTGTGCAGCTGATCGCCACATTCGCAACGAAGCGAACCAAAAATATCGCCGGTCATACATGACGAATGTACCCGTACAAAAATCTCCTCATTTGGCTCCCACTCGCCCTTTATTAATGCAATATGCTCAGCACCATTTGATTTCTGACGGAAAGGAACTACTCTAAAATCGCCAAATTGTGTTGGTAATTTCACCTCTTCTCCCCTATCAATCAAACTTTCGCGTTGAAACAAAAATGAAATTAAATCTTTAATGGTAATTATTTTCAGTTTGTGTTCTTCTGCAAATACCATTAACTGAGGAAGACGTGCCATGGTTCCATCTTCGTTCATAATTTCAACTAAAACACCCGATGGTTTTAAACCAGCTAAACGTGCCAAATCAACTGCCGCTTCCGTATGACCACTTCGGCGTAATACTCCGCGGTTTTTTGCTTTTAAGGGGAAAATATGCCCGGGACGTCCCAATTGTTCAGGGCGTGTTTTTTTATCAACCAACATTTGAATGGTAATAGCACGGTCGCCTGCCGATATTCCGGTTGTAACTTCCGGGTGAATAGCATCAACAGATACAGTAAAAGCCGTTTCGTTTGATGAGGTATTTTTTCCCACCATCACATCCAACTCCAACTCTTTACACCTTTCTTCGGTAATAGCCACACAGATTAATCCACGAGCCTTTAAAGCCATGAAATTCACGATTTCGGTCGTAATTAATTCAGAAGCAATTATCAAATCACCTTCATTCTCTCTATCCTCATCATCTACCACAATAATCATTTTGCCATTTTGAATGGCTGCAATAGCTTCGGGAATGGTGTTAAGCTTAATGTCTGTCATATCTGCTTTTTATAGTCCGGACAAAATTACAAACTTTTATGAAATCCAATTATGACTTTTACTTTAATACCAATTCGAGCACTCTTTTTTAAGACTAGACTACAAAAGTGAACCTTTTTTGCTCCTTCACTACATCACTTTTAATCCACAATAAAGAATTTCTTTGAAATAGAATTTCCCAAATTATCGGTGACTGTAATTTTATGCCATCCCGGTTTTGATCTAATTTCCTGCTGATGAATTCCATTCGTTTTTGCAATAAAATCATCATCTAAGTACCAAAAAACTGTTGTATTATTTTGCCGGTGTGCTAATTCAAAAATTAGTTTGCCCTGTGTTCCATCCAAATCAACCGGAATAAAAAGTTTATTCCACTCACGCGGATAAATAAACTCCATTTGTTGTTGGGTTTCGGAGCAACCGGGTAAAAGCGGTGGCAATGTTGCGTATAAAGCATTGTTTCGTTTATAGTAATATTCCATTGCCGGAGGAAGCACAAACTTATTTACATGTTGCATTTGCGAAACCTGAAAACAATTGGCGTTTACGCGATGTGTGCCTGCTTTATTTAAATGTATTCTTTGATGCCATGGACAAATACCCACCTTGTTTCCATTTGGAACCTGAATACTTATTTTCTCATCGCAATGTTCCGAAGGTCGATAACCACTTTGCGCACAAACTTCAATTTCCATTAGTTCATCAAGTGGAGATTTAAACCAATCGGAAGTTGGCAAAACAGAAAACACATCGAATAAAACAGGTGCGGCGGCAGTAATTCCGGTTAATCCCGGGCGACCTTCACCGTCAGCATTTCCCACCCAAACGCCAACAACATAATCGGAGCTTACACCAACTGCCCATGCATCGCGAAAACCAAAACTGGTTCCTGTTTTCCATGCTATTTTTTTTGAAGTTGCAAAAGTCTCCCAACCAGTTTCCGACTCGGGACGAGTTACTTTTAATAAAGCATGGAGTGTTGAATAAACCGAACTTGCCCTAACAATCGGCTGAGCCACTTCAGCAGGTTCGGGTGTCGTATTATTATCTTCTTGCCAAATTAATTTTGAAAAAGCGTTTGATGCATAAAAACCATCCTTTTCGTTATACACTTTTACTATTGATCCTAAAGAAGCGTACATGCCTGCCAAATCCCAAAGCTTTACTTCTGCACCTCCCAGAATTAATGAAAGACCATAATAATCAGGATTCTGACTGAGCGTTCCCATTCCAATTTTCTTTAAAAAAGAATGAAAAGGTGCAACTCCATAATTGCGTAGCATATGAACCGCCGGAATATTTAGCGATCGTGCCAAAGCTTCTTCGGCGGCTACTGCACCATTGTATTCCCTGTCGAAATTCATTGGCGTAAATCCACCAAAACGCATGGGAATATCCGGAACCAGCATTTTAGGCGTCAGTAATCCTTCATCCAACATTTTACAATACAAAAAAGGTTTTAAAATGCTGCCCGAACTTCTTTTCGACTGAATAACATCAACCCGATTACCGTGCGAAATACTGTCGAATTCGATTGCATTACCAACATAAGCGCGTACCTTTTTCGATGGAATTTCGGCAACAATAACAGCCAAATTATTTACAAAATTTCCTTTTTGAATGTTATGATGTTTTTGTACAAAAGCATTAACCTTTTGCTGTAAATCAATATCAATTGTCGATCTTACTTTTTGCCCTTTTTTCTCTGCCTTCAACTTCTCGGTTAAATGGAAAGCGTTATTGGGCAAGGGATTAACTTTACCTGGCAATGGTTCCGAAATTGCCAATTCGTAACTCAAACTATCCAGCTTGTTTTTAGCCAGTAACTTTGCTAAAAGCTTATCGCGTTTCCTTTTTAATTGCTGATCTAATCGCCCCGGAAATATTAAAGCCGGTGCATTGGGTAACACAGCCAAAGTTGCCGATTCTGCCCACGACAACTGATTGCATTCGCGACCAAAATAGCGCCACGATGCTGCATCGATTCCAACAATATTACCACCAAACGGAGCGTGTGATGCATAAAGATTTAAGATTTCCTTTTTTGAACAACGTAACTCAAGATGTAATGCCCAAATAATTTCAACAAGTTTATTTTTGATGCTACGTTTTTTTTGAACTCGTGCCAAACGGCAGACTTGCATCGTAATTGTGCTTCCGCCACTAACAATTTTCCCGGCTTTAATATTTTGTATAAGTGCTCGCGAAACCGAAAATATATTTATTCCCGGATGCGAATAAAAATAACGGTCTTCGAAGTTTAAAACACAGGTTTCATATTTTAAAGGAACAGAATCTACAGGAGGAAATCGCCACTGCTCATCTTCAGCAATTCGTGCTCCTAACAACTCTCCATTTTTACTTTCTAAAACAGTTGAATAAGTGGTATTAAATAATGGTTTCGGCACAAAAATACCACTTGCCAGAAAAAGGATGAAAAGTATAATGAGAACAAATAATAACCATTTGCCAATTTTTCTCCAATTTACCTTCTCCTCTTTCATTCCACCCAATTATTTCACCTCAACCATTTTACCTGCCTTTTGTGCACTTACACTATTGTCGTACATAGCTTCGCAACTTACCGGCGGGTGATAATATTTTCCTTTATAGGCTGCATTCAAATGAAAAACAAACACTTTTTGCTTATTCATGCTCAAATCAAAATAAGTATAAACCCGGTCATCACGAATGTCCTGATACTCGTAATTAGCATTGTTTTGTGGAACTCCACCAATTCTTTTATTAATGATTTCCCAACCCGATGGGAAAAGTGTTGACAGTACCATTTCTTCGTAATCAACACGTTTGCCCGGATGTTTCACCGTAACTTCCATTCTAAAATCAGTGCCTTGTTTCACAGTTAACGGATCGACCAGTTTATTGGCAGAATCCAAATACTTAACTTCCATTAGCAGATTGTTAGATGAAAAGTGGGAATCTACTCCAGTTGGAATACCTTTTGCCAGCACCCGAATAAAACTTGCATTTCCACCTTTGTTTTCAAACTCAACTTTTACATTATCTTTTTCATTAAGTTTAACCGGAATTCGAACAACAGGAATTTGTGTTCTGGTTTTTGTAGTTTCTCCATTCGCGCTTAATTCAAATTGAGTTTCGCTTTCACCCTTAAAATATTTTTCTGAAAACTTTGCAGCAGAAACCAAACACCACGACGCAGTTTGAGTACTTAGCCAGTCGCGTTTATTAATATCTTCCGAAATATTTTGTAAAATTCCAAAGGCACTTTCCTTATCATCCAACAAAACCAACGATTCTAAAATCATTGCTTTATCTCGTAACGATGAGCCAAAAGTTCCGCCAAATTCGTTGTATTCTGCAACTTCTTTCGATGCTCCCGCAATTAACTGATTTGCCGCTTCCTTTTTACCTGCCCTTACATAAGCTGCCGCTAATCGCCAGGTAACCAAGGCTGCTTTGTCCGTCTTTTCGCGCAAACGGTTCATTGCACCAATGTCGGGTTTCCCGGCTAATGCCAATGTATATAAACGATATGCCTGAATAAAATCGTAATTTCTTACTGAATACAAACTTCCTGTAGTTCTCGATTTTTTCCAATTTCTTGCAGACGATTTCTGGTATTTCAACCACTTTTCTTTTAAACCGAAAGGAAGTGAATAACCGGCATTTTCGGCATTAATTATAAAATGACCGGCGTAATTTGTTCCCCATTCATGTACAAACGATGAGCCTGGCCAATAACTAAAACCACCGCTCGAAAGCTGAAAGGCTTGTAACTTCAAAAGTGCTTTTCTTATATTATCCTCAATTTCCAATTTCTGATCGGCTGAAATCTCCGTCAGGTTTTCGAGGAATAGTTGAGGAAATACAGACGAAGTTACTTGCTCGATACATCCGTGTGGATAACGAATTAAATAATCTAAGTGCTTTGAAAGATTTAATGGTGGAAATCCTGAAACTTCAACCCAGGCTTCGTTAGAAGATGGTTCGCCCGGACATTGCAGTTCTATTTCCCACTTCGAATTTCCTTCAACCAGTTTCGACTGCTGAACGGTTACCGGCAAGTTTGGATTCCGAACATCCACCTCCACTTCGTAACTGGCTTCCTCTTTTCCCGATTTTGCTTCAACATAAATTTTTGCAATACCGGTTTTTCCCTTCACTTTTAGTTTGAAGTGAGTCATTTGCTCACCCAACTCTGAGAACGGAATAGAATTATTTGATTCGCCAACGACTTCAATTAAATCGTTTGTTTTTACCCGAACGTTAACATTTTGCACATTCTCTTTCATGGCAAAAACGTTCACCGGCAATTCAAATTCTTCGAGTGGCGCCAAAATTCGCGGTACAGTTGCCAGCAACATCAGACCTTTTCGAACGGGCACACTAACTTCGTTAACACCATAAGCTCCCATATTTCCGGCAACCACCATCATACGTACCGCACCCACATAATTGGGCATTGTAAAATTGTATTTCTGTTTTTTGCCAGCTTCTAATGTAAATGGTCCTGCAAATTGCACCACCGGTTTAAAACGGTTTGCCTCCTTTTTATCCGAGTCTATTCTGTCGCCATCGCCACCAACAGCAAATGCTTTTTCTAGACGGGCATCGTAAGCACCCGCAACGTTATCGTATAAATCCCAGGTTTTAACACCCAGTGCTTCTCGCTGATAAAAGGAAAAGTGCGGATTTGGTGCATTGTAATTGGTTAAACCCAACAATCCTTCGTCTACAATCGCCAATGTGTAAGTCATCTTTTTACTACTGGCTTCCGAAACTTCTACTGAATAATTTGCCTCCGGCTCAATTTCATCGGGCGTTTTTATTAGCGGATTAAGAATTGTTTCCGGATTCTCAACTTTTACAGGAATTATTCCATACAAACGCAAAGGAGCATCGTTTGCGGTTTGTCCATAAGCTTGAATAAGGCTAACGTTTACATAGAAATTTGGAGCCATTTCAGCTTGCGCCTTAATCTTAAACTGAGTTTGTTTATCGTTGGTTTCCACCCAAAATAGTTCCAAAACTTCAGTACCGTTTTCAAGGCTAACCAAAGCTTTTCCTGTTTTCGATGATGGAATAGTTACATTAATATCTTCACCAACATTATATTTCGCTTTATCGGTTCGTACGCTAAGCATGGTTGCACCTTCCGACATGCCATCCGATCGCCAGCTTCCCCATTTCGACATATAAAAAGTAATACCTGTTGAATGCCCTGAAGTAGCATCTTTCACCCAAAGGAAATACCTTCCGTTGTCTTGCCAGTTCCTGTATTTTACATTTAATTTTATCTTCGATTTGTGTTTTGCATCTTCAATATTCCATGATGTAACCGGATCATAATACCTACCCGAAACATAGTGAGCCAAATTTTCGGAGCCCGACTCCCACCACCAACGCCAATTAATTTTATATAAGCGGGCTTCAATTTTATTGCCCGATACCGGTTTTCCATTTTTATCTACCACAACAATTTCGGGTGCGTAGTCTTCATCTGTTTTATACCAGTTATCGTCCGACTCGGGCATGCGAACACCCACATACGAGTTAAAAGGCGAATAAGTGGCTTTGGTCATGGAAGTACTAAAATCGCCGCCAGTTTCGAAAACCCTCGATGTAAACCAGGCATTCAACATTCCTGGAGCATTATTCAATCCGTCCATATTTAAAGGAATTTTGCCCTCTCCTTTTTCATTTAATTTGCCTTCGAAAATGGTTTGCTCGCGGTGATTAAAATTTACTGCAGGATCGAAAAAAGTGTAGTTCTTAAAATCATCAAACTGAGTTCTGCTTTTGGTAAACAGTACTTCAACTTTTGTTTTTAAAGATTTTGCAGGCGTGCCGTGCAACCACGATGATTTTATTGACAGCGTTTTATCATCCACTCCTATTAATTTATCCTTAGGCAAGCCCAATTCAATTTTCAGGCGGTTGGGTTTAATGGTTTCTATTTTAACCCGCTTCGAAAAAGTAGTATTCCCAACTTGTACCTCGGCGCTCCAATTTCCGGTTGGTGCATCGGTTTCAGTTTTCGTTTCAAGCGAATAAAATCCATTCTCGTTTGTAGTAATTACACGCTTTTCAACCAATTGAGATTTTGGATTAATCAAACTAAAAAGTACCGGATGATTTTCTTCCAGCTCAAATTCAGTATCTAAAATGAAATTCAAAAACAGTGTATCTCCGGGTCGCCAAACATCGCGTTCGCCATAAATAAAACCTTTCATTCCCTCTTTAATCTGCTGCCCCGAAACATTAAAATTACTAACCGACAGTGAGGTACCATCATCGAGACGTAAATATGCAAACTGCTCTCCTCTTTTAGCCACCAACAAATACGGTTTTTTCGTTAAATCAACTTCAGCAAAACCTCTTGAATCGGTTCTCAAAGTTTCAATTACCTGGTTCTGAAAATTGAAAAGTTGAATCTCAACGCCTGTTTCAGGCTCGGTTGTTAATAGGTTCGAAACCACAAAAAGCATTTTATGATTCCGCCCCTCTTTTGCAATTATTCCCAATTGCGATGCAAAAATGTTTCTGCTCACAAATCGATTAGAATGATAATAAGAAACGTGACACGGATTATCACGCTCTTTCCAGTCGTATCCGGCAGGGTAATAATAATTGCTATACCAACCCGGCGAATCCCATTCTGTTTTATAATCCTCTCCCGGTTGAATTGTTCTGTTTTCACTTATTCCATCGTCTAACTTAGTATCACAATTGTACAGCGAATAGTTCTTTTTAAACTGCAGCTGAACTCGATAAATGGAACCTTGATCGACTGAGATATAATCGGCAAGATTTATTTTAAAAGTATTCCACTCATTAAAATTCACCATTTCAGATGATGCTAGTTCCACTTTCCCTTCATGCACCAATCTTCCCACACGTTTTAACTGCGAACCTCCCTCAAACTTATTATCCTGAAAAAATTGCATAATATTATTCCTGTAAATCTGAATAATTTTCACATCTACAGCATTTAAACTAATGGCTTCAAAAGGAAATTCGAGCGAATTATTTTGTGGCACAATAACACCTTTGCCAATTAATCGAACTTGAGGTTCTGCATTTGTAAACTGAAGTAAAAAATTCTGAGATTCCTTTAAACCAATATAATTAGCGCTTTTAATTCCTTCGTAAACATCCAATTTAATTGCACCTGAAACGCGTGTCGATGTCCAGACCTTAATTACATTTCCATCAATTTCTAAACGCAAGCTTGCATCGTTATCCAAAACAATTAACCCTTCTAAATCTTGTGTTCTTAACAGTGGATCAGAAAATCGAATTTGAATACATTGCTCGGGTTGCTGAACCACATTTGTTTCAATTATTTTGAATGCGTTTAACGACGGCACTTCCACTTTTTTTGTACCAGCATCTTTAACATCAATCGATTTTCCATTCCAGCTTACAATTAGTTCGCCCGAGGTATCGCGATACCTCGAAATACTGTCAATTATAAAAAAATGTTTTCGTTGATCAGAATCGTGGTTCCACGAAACCGGTAAGTTTTGATCTTTATATTTTGCAGAAACAATTTGCTCTGTCTTTTCAGCGTCAGAAACATCGGCAGTTAAAACATAACCACTTAGTTGCATTTGTGTAGACTGAACAGTTTCGTAATTATTAAGTCCTTCGAATGTAACTGTAAATGCCTGCTTCACCGTTGAAAATTGAAAGGGCATTCTCTCAAACTCCTTTTCAACATCAAAAAGCTTTTCCAAAGATAATTCTACCTTATAAGTTGTATTAGATTTTAATGTTTGTTCCGGTCTGAACTCCAAAATCCGGTCGCCAACCAACACCGTTTTTCCTTTAATTTCTGGCGAAAAACTAAAAAGTCCATCATCGACTACCCCGCTAGAAATTTGCTGTGTTAAATAAACCGACACAACAGTTTCTTTCGAAACCGTACCACTTGTATATGCCTGAACATATTTACTAAAACCAAGCTCGGTTCTAACTGTTTTTTTACTATCCGGCTGGCATCCAATGAGAGTCATTAGAAAAAATGAAAGAGGGAGAATAAACTTTTTCATCTTATTATTATTGTATTGTTATAGATATTAGGTAAAACTCGTCCATCGTTTTGAAACTTGTTTCACTTTTGGTTTTCAGAGTTGTTGAAATTCGTTTTAAAAGTAACAAAAAACAATCTCAATTCAGTTAATTTTAAGAACTCGAATTGAATTAATTTATTACCTTTTCACTTGATTAAAAACAGACTTCTTTTATGAAAAAAATTCTAATCCTTTTTGCACATCCAGCTTATCAAAAGTCACGAATAAATAAGGCATTAATAAATCAGGTAAAAGGCATTGAAGGTGTAACCATAAATAATTTGTATGAAAAATACCCCGACTTTTTTATCGATGTTCCTGTTGAACAGAAATTACTTTTAGAACACGATATAATTATTTGGCACCACCCATTTTACTGGTACAGTGCTCCTGCCATTATTAAAGAATGGATGGATTTGGTTTTACAACATGGTTTTGCTTATGGCACAAAAGGACGTGCGTTGGAGGGGAAATGGGCTATTTCAGCCATTTCAACGGGTGGAAGAAAAACCATTTATTCAGAAAGTGGAGACAACCATTTTACCATCAACCAATTTTTGGCACCCTACAACCAATCGGCAACGCTTTGCCGTATGAAATATTTACCACCTTTTGTTGTGCATAGCTCACATACACTTACTGAACGAGATTTACAATTACATGCCGACGATTACCAGCGAATGATATTGTCGTTACGCGACGAAAAATACGATGAAACCACATTTAGTGAAGCCGAATACATTAATCATATAATTCCACACGATGCATAATCAGGATTTCTTTTTAAGCGCTATCATCTACCTCGGTGCAGCTGTTATATCGGTACCTATAGCCAAAAGACTTGGACTAGGTTCGGTACTTGGCTATCTGCTCGCGGGTGTTCTAATTGGGCCCTTTGTACTTGGCTTGGTGGGCACCGAAGCCGGAGAGGTAATGCACTTTGCTGAATTTGGTGTAGTACTTATGCTTTTTGTTATTGGGCTTGAATTGGAGCCATCGTTACTTTGGAAAATGCGACGTTCAATCTTTGGCCTGGGAGGGCTTCAGGTTTTAGGTACGGCTACACTCATCGGTTTTACTGCACATTTCTTCGGCTTTCAGTTAAACCGTGCCATTGCCATTGGATTAATCCTTGCACTTTCATCAACCGCAATTGTGTTGCAAACCCTAAGTGAAAAAGGTCTAATGCGGAATATTGCCGGACGTTCCGCATTTTCGGTTTTACTTTTTCAAGATATGGCTGTCATACCAATTCTCGCATTAATTCCGGTATTGGCTTCCTTGGGAGCTCCAGCCGATTTATCAGAATCGGCACTTAACAATATTGATGGTGTAGCTGCATTACCGGGCTACCTACAACTGTTAATTATTATTGGAGCCATGTCGACAATTGTAATTATTGGGCGTTTTGCTGCCCGTCATGTTTTTCGATTTATAGCAGAAACAGGTATGCACGAAGTTTTTGTTGCACTGGCATTATTAATGGTGATTGGCATTGCCCTTGCCATGGATGCCATTGGACTGTCGCCCGCACTCGGCACCTTTGCTGCCGGAGTTGTTCTGGCCGATAATGAATACCGTCACGAATTGGAAACAACGATTGATCCCTTTAAAGGATTATTGCTGGGTCTGTTTTTCATTTCGGTTGGAGCAAGTATAAATTTTGCATTATTAGTGCAGGAACCACTTACAATTATTCAATTTCTATTACTACTAATTCTTATAAAATTTGTGGTTTTATTGATTTTAGGAAAAGCTTTTAAACTAAAAAAGGGCTACGAGTTTTTATTTGCCTTTCTGTTGGCACAAGCCAGTGAGTTTAGTTTTGTTCTCATTTCATTTTCGAAACAGAACATGTTACTCGATGAGCACACCTCAGCCATTCTACTTTTAATCGTAACCCTTTCAATGGCAGTTTCACCACTGCTTTTAATATTCAATGACAAACTGGTAAGTCCCATTTTAGCACGCTGGCAAAACAAAGTGGAATATGACGAAATCGATGAGGAAGAAAATCCGGTTATTCTTGCCGGATTTGGACGTTTTGGTCTAGCAATTGGCAGGATTCTTATTGCCAATGGTTTTAAGGTCACCATCCTTGACAATAATCCGAGCAATGTGGAAACACTCCGGAAATATGGTTTCAAACTCTATTTTGGAGACATTTCTCGCCCAACTATGCTCGAAAAAGCCGGTATAAAAAATGCCCGCCTCCTTATTTTAAGTATGGCCGAGCACGACGAAGCTTTAAAAATCAGCAAATTTGTTCGTAAAAAATATCCCAATGTCAAAATTTTAGCCCGTGCCCGCGATATTTTTCATGTGTTTGAATATTTCAATTTGAATGTAAAAACAGTTCAACGCGAAATGTTTGAATCGGCAACTGAACTAGGCACACAGGCCTTGCAACAGCTTGGATTTTCAAACTATGAAGCTTATCGGGCCACCCGCACATTTAAACACCACGAGGAACAAGTAATTGATGAACTGTACAAACACTGGTTAGAGGACCATGGGAAATTCATTAAGGAAACACGCCGCTTCTCGGAGCAAGTAGCTGAAACGTTGAATGCAGAAAAAAACTACTCGATTCATGATACGGATTGTGCATGGGATGTTGCTTCATTAAAAAATGAACTAACAAAAGAAGAAGATAAAATAACCTAATATATTGATTATCACTATCCATACATCCTTGCTATTATACAACAATAATGAAAATAAAGCATAAAAATATTCATGTAGTATTTGGGAGAACTAAAAAAATATTAATTGACAGTGAGGTATTTGACCTAAAAAGCATTCATTTAGCATGTTTAGATGATAATTTAAGCGTAGGGCCTGTTTGTGATTTATATTCAATTGAAGATACACAAAAGAGAAAAGATTGGTTACGGTCAACTTTTGGGTATATGTCTTACTCTGATAAAATCATAAATGCTGTAGAAAAAGATATAGAAACAGTAAAAACAATAATTGAAAACTCCGAAAAATTCGATAAAATATTTTTGTGGACAGGCTATAATTCTTCTGAAATTATTAGTACAGCAAGACTACTTTATCATTTATCAAAAATCAATAAAAGCATTTTCATAGTGAATTATCCCAATATTCCTGTTAAATCAATACATGGGAAAATTATATATCCTAAAGCATTAGGGCAAACTGCGATATTTCAAGTTAAAGAAATTGCAAAACATTTTGAATTAATTGAAGAAAAAGAACTTTGGAAATGGGAGACTTTGTGGGGAAAAGTAATATCCGAAAATGCATTACTAAGAGTTATTGATAAAGATGGAAGAATTCATCAAAAGGATGTGGCATATTTTGATACTTTTTTAGAATCTAATTGCAATAACAAGTTTCAAAAATCAGCTTGGGTTGTTGCACATACTCTTATTGACATTGATTTTGGTGTAAATGACAACTACTTAAATTGGCGTTTGAAGCAATTATCGTTGCAAGGAAAGATAGAAACGCAAGGAAAACTGAAAGATCTGAGAGATTATGAAGTAAAGCGAATTACAACAGACAACACTTTGTAAATTGCATTGTGACAGTAATGCATCTCTTTCTCCCTATTTTCTTTACTACCCTAAAGATGAAATTATCGCAAATTCGAACAATAAATTGAAAGATTCGAATAACTAAATTAGACTTTTTCTAAATAGACCACATTTCATAAAAACTGATATTTTGACACGTGCAGATTAAAACTAATATCTAGATTTGCAATCTCTAAATAGCAAAAATTAAAAATTACGGATTCAGACATTCGACATAAAGGGTTTGTAAAAGAAGTAAAAGGCAGTTCGCTGATTGTAAACATTGTAAATCAATCAGCTTGCTCGGGTTGCCATGCCAAAGGTGCATGCACTGTTGCCGACTACGAGGAAAAGGAGATTGAGGTTACCGAATATTCCGGCAGCTACAATATTGGTCAGGAAGTCACTATAATTTTCAAACAAGCCAAAGGTTTTACTGCATTAATTTGGGGCTATGTGTTTCCCTTCTTTCTTGTACTGGGCACATTGATAGTAGCACAAGAAATTACCGACGATGAATTAAAAGCCGGTCTACTGTCTTTATTTATATTAATACCATACTATATAACATTATATTTTTTTCGTCATTTATTAAAAAAAGTGTTGAAATTCGAAGTTGAAGAAAACGTTTAACAAATGAGTATTACCGTTGTATATACTATTGTCACTCTTGCAGTTATTGGAGCCGCCGCTGCGGTAATCCTTTACTTTGTGGCACAGAAATTTAAAGTTGTTGAAGACCCGCGAATCGACGAGGTTGACGAGGCTCTTCCGGGAGCCAATTGTGGAGGTTGTGGTTATGCTGGTTGTCGTGCTTTTGCCGAAGCCTGTGTAAAAGCCAGCGAACTTGGCAGTTTAAATTGCCCTGTTGGCGGAAACGACACTATGGGTGAAGTTGCTTCCTTGTTAGGTTTGGAAGCCGTTAAAAAAGATCCGCGTGTTGCCTACATTCGTTGTAACGGAACTTGCGACCACCGTCCAAAAACCAGTAGTTTCGATGGAGTAACAACTTGCTCGATTGTATCGTCGGTTTATAGTGGCGAAAGCGATTGTCAGTTTGGTTGTTTAGGATATGGCGACTGTTACGACGCCTGCGAGTTTGACGCCATTGACTTGCGCGAAGGAATGGGTGTTCCATTAATTCTCGACGATAAATGTGTGGCTTGTGGAGCTTGTGTTGATGCCTGCCCAAAAAGCCTGATCGAGATGCGTAAGAAAATGCCTAAAAACCGGAAGATTGTGGTTTCGTGTAGAAACCAAGACAAAGGTGGTGTGGCACGCAAAGCTTGTAAAGTAGCCTGTATTGGTTGTGGTAAATGCGAAAAAGAATGCAAATTCGATGCAATTACCATTAAAAACAACCTGGCATTTATCGACTCCGACAAGTGTAAACTGTGCCGCAAATGCGTACCGGTTTGTCCTACAAATGCGATAACCGAGTTAAACTTCCCTCCAAGGAAAGTGAAGCCGGTAGTTATAAAAGAGTGTGAACCAGCTAAATAATTAAGGATGTTAAAAACGTTCAAACTTGGCGGAGTACATCCTCCCGAAAATAAATTATCGAAAGATAAAACGATTGAAGTCCTACCTCTTCCGAAAACAGTATTTATCCCGGTAGCGCAGCACATTGGTGCACCATCTACCCCATTGGTAAAACGTGGCGACGAAGTAAAAGTGGGACAAATAATTGCTAAAAGCAGCAGTTTTGTTTCTACCAATATTCACTCCTCTGTTTCAGGGAAAGTGAAAAAGGTAGATTTTTCAGCCGATAGCTCTGGTTACCCAAAACAAGGTATTTTTATCGATGTTAAGGGCGACGAGTGGGTGGAAGGAATTGACCGTTCGAAAGATCTGGATAAGGATATTTCTATTGAAGGCTCTGATATTATCAGAAAAATTCAGGACGCAGGAATTGTAGGTTTGGGGGGAGCAACTTTCCCAACCCACGTAAAACTGGTTCCTCCAAAAGGAATGAAAGCCGATGTGCTTTTAATCAATGGCGTGGAATGCGAACCTTACCTAACTTCTGACCATCGTTTGATGTTGGAAAAACCAGACGAAATTTTGGTTGGCATTCAGCTTTTAATGAAAGCAATGAATGTTGATAAAGCCGTTATTGGTATTGAAAACAACAAACCGGATGCAATTATACTACTGAATAAAAAATGCAAATCATACAATGGTATTAGCGTTCAGTCATTAAAAGTACAATATCCGCAGGGAGGCGAAAAGCAACTGATTAATGCAGTAACAGGCAAAGAAGTACCGTCAGGTGGTTTGCCAATTGCTGTTGGTGCTGTTGTTAGCAACGTAGGTACTGCCTTTGCGGTATACGAAGCTATTCAGAAAAACAAACCACTAATTGAACGTGTGGTTACCATTACAGGGAAAGGGGTTGAAAAACCATCGAATTTTATGGTTCGTGTGGGAACTGCCACTTCCGAATTAGTTGAAGCTGCCGGTGGTCTTCCTGAAAATACAGGAAAGATTATTAGTGGTGGACCAATGATGGGGCGCGCCATTCGAACAATGGATGTACCGGTTACAAAAGGTACTTCGGGTATTCTTTTAATGAAGGAAGAAGAAGCCAACCGAAAAGAGGTTAAAGCTTGTATTCGTTGTTCGCGTTGTACTACGGTTTGTCCCATGGGTTTAGAACCATTTCTATTAATGACTTTGGGTGAGAAGCAAATTTTCGACCGTGCCGAAGGCGAAAAAATAATGGATTGTATTGAATGTGGTTCGTGTAGTTACACTTGCCCATCGAACCGTCCACTTTTGGATTACATTCGTTTTGGAAAAGGAAAAGTTGGAGCGATAATGCGTTCACGTAAAAAATAATATTAAGAATAGCCAAATATCAAATCGCAAAAAACAAATAAGCACCAAACAAGAAATCCCAACTGACAAAGTTGGAGCTTTGAGATTGATTTTTGTAAATTATTTGAGATTTGGATATTGAATTTTGAGATTTAAAAATTAACTGCATAATGAGTAATTTATTAACAGTTTCACCATCGCCGCACGTTCATTCGAGCGACTCAACCCAAAAAATTATGTATCGGGTTGTGTTTGCGATGATTCCGGCAATGGCATGGGGAATTTACATGTTTGGATTCGATGCCATTCGTGTAGGATTAATTTCCATTATTTCCTGCCTTGCATTTGAATACCTAATTCAGAAATACCTGATGAAAGTTAAACCATCAATTACTGATGGTTCGGCTTTAATTACAGGAGTTTTGCTGGCATTTAATGTTCCATCGAATTTACCTTGGTGGATTATTATCATTGGAGCCATTGCAGCAATGGGAATTGGAAAACTTTCGTTTGGAGGTTTAGGAGCCAATATTTTTAACCCGGCAATAGTTGGGCGTGTGTTCCTTTTAATTTCATTTCCGGCACAAATGACTACCTGGCCTGCAACAAATGCCATGGCTGTTGATGGAGTTTCAGCTGCCACACCATTGGCATTGATTAAAGAAGGTATTAAAAATGGAACACCGGTTTCACAAATTGAAGGCTTACCACAACTAAGCGATATGGCTATTGGATTTAACCATGGCTCGCTGGGTGAGATTTCTGCAATCTTACTGATTTTGGGTGGTTTATATATGCTATGGAAGAAAGTGATTACCTGGCAAATACCAGCATCTATTATTCTTACTGTAGCTCTTGTTTCAGGTATTTTTTGGTTGATCGATTCTGAAATTTATGTGAATCCACTTTACCATATTTTAACCGGTGGATTAATGCTGGGAGCTATTTTTATGGCTACCGATATGGTTACTTCACCAATGACCGGGAAAGGACAAATTATATTCGGGGTTGGTATTGGTTTAATCACCATCAGCATTCGAATGTTTGGTGCTTATCCTGAAGGAATTTCATTTGCTATTCTAATAATGAATGCATTTGTTCCACTCATTAACATGTATATTAAACCTAAACGATTCGGAGGACAAAAGTAATGGCAAAACGTGAATCGAGTTTTATAAACATGGTGGTAACCCTTGTATTGGTTACCGGAATTGCAGCAGCAGCACTTGGTTTTGTGTACGATTTCACCAAAGGGCCTATTGAAGCAGCAAAAGCAAAAGCACAGGCTGAAGCCATTAAACAAGTGCTTCCTGAGTTTGACGAATTGGGAGAATCGTTTAAAACTTTGACAGAAGCTGGCGGAGATAGTTTGGAGTTTTTCCCGGCTTTCAAAGGTGGCGAGCTTATTGGAACTGCAATTAAAACTTATACAAAGAACGGTTTTAGTGGTTATATTTCAATTATGGCTGGAATTGATAAAGACGGAAACTTTTCGGGTTACTCAGTTTTGGAACACAAAGAAACTCCCGGACTGGGTTCGAAAATGGATACTTGGTTTAATAATACAAAGAAACCAAATCAATATGTAATTGGTAAAAGTCCGGAATCGACAAACTTTGCCGTATCGAAAGACGGAGGCGACATTGATGCGATTACAGCTTCAACAATTACTTCGCGAGCATTCCTGGAAGCACTATCACTTGCATACGATTCATATAAGAAAAACAAAGAATAGTTCAGGGTTTAGAGTTCAGAGAGAGTTAAAAAGTAAAGAGTTATGGCAACGTTTAATAAGTTTGAAGATATAATTGCATGGCAGAAAGCTCGCGAGCTATGTAAAATTATCAATGCCTATACTTTATATGCAGAATTCTCAAGAGACTTTAAACTGGTTAGTCAAATTAAAAGTTCATCGGGTTCGGCAATGGATAATATTGCTGAAGGTTTTGAGAGAGGTGGAAACAAAGAATTTATTCAGTTCCTGTTTATCGCAAAAGGTTCTGTCGGAGAAACCCGGTCACAACTCTACCGTGCTTTAGATAATGAATACATTACGCAAGAGGATTTTCAAAAAGCCTATAATCTGGCTGACGAAGTTGGAAAATTAATTAGAGGATTGATAAGCCACTTGAAAAACAGTGAACTAAAAGGAGATAAGTATAAAAATTAACGAAAAGTCGAAGTTTAGCAGAAAGTGTCTACGGAGCAAATACTCTGAACACTGAACCCTAAACTCTAAACTATAAGAATATGAGTCAATTAAAAAACTTCTCGAAAGGCTTTATAAAAGAAAACCCGGTTTTTGTTTTATTGCTGGGTATGTGCCCTACTTTGGGTGTAACCTCATCGGCAATTAACGGCTTGGGTATGGGACTGGCAACAACCTTTGTTTTACTAATGTCGAACATTGTAGTCTCATTAGTAAAAAAAGGAATTCCTGACAAAGTGCGTATTCCTGCATTTATTGTAATTATTGCAACGTTTGTAACAGTTGTTGAACTAACCATGCAAGCCTATTTACCATCGTTATTTAAAAGCCTTGGTTTATTTATTCCGCTTATTGTGGTAAACTGTTTGGTACTTGGACGTGCCGAAGCTTTTGCATCGAAAAACAACGTCCTTTCATCAATGGTTGACGGATTGGGCATGGGACTCGGTTTTACCTTCGCACTGGTTACCCTTGGTGGAATTCGTGAGGTTCTGGGAAGTGGGAAATTTTTCGACTTAACCATTTACCCTGAAAATTATGTGACTTTGGTATTTGTACTTTCACCCGGAGCATTTATTGTGTTGGGCTATTTAATTGCCGCACTTAATCTAATTAAGAAAAACGATTAAAGGAAAAAGTGAAAAGGCAAAAGGCAAAAATTGAAGAACGGAAAGAAGTAGTCTTGTGTCTTGAATCTTGTGTCTTGAATCTAAAAAAATAAAAGATGAACTATTTAGTAATTGTAATAGGCGCCATACTTGTAAACAACATTGTATTAATGCAATTTTTGGGAATTTGTCCATTTTTGGGCGTTTCCAAAAAAGTTTCTACAGGAATTGGTATGACCGGCGCCGTTGCCTTTGTAATGATTTTAGCAACCATTGTAACTTACCTTATTCAGCATTATATTCTCGATAAATTTGGGCTTGGCTTTTTACAAACCATCGCCTTCATTTTAATTATTGCTTCGTTGGTGCAAATGGTTGAAATTATTCTTAAAAAAGTAAGTCCTCCATTATATCAGGCTTTGGGAATCTTCCTGCCTTTAATTACCACCAACTGTGCAATTTTAGGTGTGGCTATTCTTACTATTCAAAAAGAATTTAACCTTACTGAAAGTGTAATTTTTGCCATTTCGCATGCCATTGGTTTTGGGCTGGCACTAATCCTGTTTTCAGGTATACGCGAACACCTCGATTTACAAGACGTACCAAAGGGTTTAAAAGGCACACCAATTGCATTAATTGCTGCTGGAATTCTGGCAATGGCATTCATGGGATTTTCTGGCTTAGTTTAAGTTTAACCCAACATTAATGATTTGTCATTTTTCAAAAGTCTTTATTATTAACGACTTATAAATAGCAATTAAATACTAAATTTGCTATATACAGATAGCAATCAAGGAGTAACAACTCTTATTCTCACTTAAAACATAAAATTTGGAATTTTTTCAGCAGAACCATAGGTCATTACTAAACAGTCCAAAAGCTACCATCAAACGCGAGTTGCTGGACAGTATCGACTGGGAGCAAAGGCTTATCTGTATAAAAGGATTTCGTGGTGTTGGGAAAACTGCTTTTTTGCTCGATTACATCAAAGAGAAATATCCTGAGAGTAACGATGTTCTGTACTTAAATCTAAATAACTTTTATTTCACGAAACGTAAAATCAGTTCGTTTGCCGATGAATTTGCCAAACGTGGTGGCAAAGTGCTTATTCTCGACCAAATTCAGAAATACCCTGAGTGGTCGGAAGACTTGCGCAAATGCTACGACGAGATTCCTGAAATAAAAATAATATTCACATCGTCGCCGGTACTTCGTATTGGCGAAGGCAACCCCGATTTAGATGGAATTGCCGACATTAACCACTTAGAAGGTTTATCGTTTAGAGAATACCTAAATCATCAAACTGGAAGTAATTTAAAGATCTACTCGTTTGAGGAGATACTTTCGAACCACGTGGAAATAGCTAAAGAAATTGTGGCTGAAGTTAAACCTCTCGCCCATTTCGACGATTATTTGAAACACGGGTATTTTCCATATTACATGGATGACCCTAATTTCTACATTAATAAATTGCTGAAAAATGTAAATCTGGCACTGGAAATTGATGTTCCATACATTAGCCAGATTGAATTTAAATACCTCACAAAGCTCAGAAAGCTGTTGCACATTATCGCATCGGAAACGCCATTTACACCAAATGTTAGTAAATTAGCAAGTTCGGTTGAAACGTCGCGTGCAACAATTATGAATTACCTCAGGTATTTAAAAAATGCGAAACTGATAAACCTACTTTATGCAAATGGCGGAGGAGACGACGACCAAATGAAAAAGCCGGATAAAGTTTACATGCATAACACAAATTTCTTGCACGCTATTGCACCTAATAACAACGATAAAGTTACGGTTAGACAGACCTTCTTTTATAACCAGGTTAGTTATAAACGCAAAGTGGCAAGTTCGCCAAAAGCTGATTTTTGTATCGATGGAAAACACAGGTTTAATGTAGGTGGAAGAAAATTAGAAGCGGCAAAAGATATTTATGCAGCAGCCGATGTTATCGAAGTTGGAGAAGGAAATAAAATACCGTTGTGGCTTTTCGGGTTCCTGTATTAGATGCTGGATAAAGAAAAAGATATTAGATTCTAGATAAAAGAAATAGGTAACGATATAGAATGTCTTATAAGAAATTGGAAATATGGCAGATTGCGAATGAAGTGGTTATTAAAATCCATAAAATGACTTTGCAGAAACTCCCCAAGTTTGAAATGTACGAGGAAGGCAGCCAAATAAGACGTTCATCAAAATCGGTAAAATCGTTAATAGTTGAAGGTTATGGAAGAAGAGCTTATAAACAAGATTTTATTCGTTTTTTAATTAATGCAATTGCATCGAATGATGAAACCATTGACCACTTAGAAAACCTTTACAATACTGATTCATTAAAAAACAAGGAGTTATACAAAGAATTACAAACGAAACTAGAAATATTGGGAAGAAAACTTAACAACTTTATTAAAGCAGTTCAACAAAAACACAATACGCTTTCTGAACCAGAGGAATCATATCAAGTATCAGATTTCAACAATCCAGAATCAATCTAGTATCAAGAAACAAGAATCGAAAATCAAGAATAAAATAAATTTTAAAGAATAATAAAGATGGCAAAAGAAAAAAAATTCATCACATGCGACGGTAATTATGCGGCAGCGCATATGAGTTACATGTTTAGTGAAGTAGCCTGTATTTATCCAATTACTCCATCGTCAACTATGGCGGAGTACGTAGATGAGTGGGCTGCATTTGGCAGAAAAAACATGTTTGGGCGTCCGGTTCGTTTAGCAGAAATGCAAAGTGAAGGTGGTGCTGCTGGTGCTGTGCACGGTGCACTTCAATCGGGTGCTTTAACTTCTACCTACACTGCATCGCAGGGATTATTATTAATGATTCCGAACATGTACAAAATTGCAGGTGAGTTACTTCCAACAGTTTTCCACGTAAGTGCTCGTGCATTAGCAGGTCACGCATTATCAATTTTTGGCGACCACAGTGATATTTATGCTGCACGTCAAACTGGTTTTGCAATGTTAGGTGCCGGTTCTGTTCAGGAAGAAATGGATTTAGCTGGTGTTGCTCACTTGGCAACCCTTAAATCACGTATTCCTTTCTTAGCCTTCTTCGATGGATTCCGTACTTCTCACGAAATTCAGAAAATTGAAGCCATTCAAATGGAAGATATGGTGCCAATGGTTGACCAGGAAGCTCTTCAAGAATTCCGCGACCGTGCCATCAACCCAGAAAATCCTGTGACTCGTGGTACTGCTCAAAATCCTGATATTTTCTTCCAGGCAAAAGAAGCTGGAAACAAATTCACCGATGCAGTTCCTGATATTGTTGCTGACTACATGGACCAAATTAGCGAATTGACAGGTAGAAAATACCGTCCATTCACTTATTATGGTGCTGATGATGCAGAGAACATCATTATTGCAATGGGTTCAGTAACTGAAACCATTAAAGAAACAATCGACTATTTAACTGCTCAAGGTAAAAAAGTAGGTTTAGTTTCAGTTCACTTATTCCGTCCATTCTCAGCAAAACACTTTGTTGAAGCAATGCCAAAATCAGTAAAACGTATTTCTGTTTTAGACCGTGCTAAAGAGCCGGGAGCTGGTGGCGAGCCATTATTCTTAGATGTTCGTTCACATTTCTACGGAAAAGAAAATGCACCTATTATTGTTGGTGGTCGTTATGGTTTAGGTTCGAAAGATACTACTCCATCACAAATCGTATCTATCTACGAAAACCTTGCTATGAATGAGCCAAAAGCTGATTTCACGGTAGGTATCGTTGATGATGTTACATTCAAGTCTCTTCCATTAAAAGAAGAAATCGACATGACTCCAAAAGGAACTTACCAAGCTAAATTCTACGGA
>JAUVDE010000026.1 GCA_030595485.1 Draconibacterium sp. | reverse complement strand
TAGTAAACTTTGGCGATACCGAAACTGGTTTGGGTGACCGCGAACCAAGTCCGGCCAAAAAGAAAAATCAAACTCCCCCACCTCCCAAAAAAGAAGAAAAAAAAGTAACTCCTCCTCCCGCTAAAAAAACGCCTCCACCTCCTGTTGCTAAGCCAAAGCCACAACCGGCTAAAGAAGTGGCTATGACTCAGGATTACGAAAAAACAGTGGCTATAAATGCAGCTGATAAAAAGAAACAAGACGAAGAAAAAAAGCGTAAAGAGGAACTCGAAGAACAACGTAAAATTGATCAAGAAGAATTAGATCGTAAGCGAGAGGAAGAAACTGAGCAGAATAGATTAGCTGAAGTTGAACGTAAACGTTTGGAAGAAATTGAACGTGTTAAGCGTGCAGAGGCCGAAAAGAAAGCGCAGGAAGAAGCAGAACGCAAGGCGCGAGAGGAAGCGGAACGTCAACGTCAAGCAGAAGAACAACAAAAAATTAATGATATAAACTCACGAACTGCTGGTGCCTTTGCTAAAAGTGGTTCGGGTACAGGTGGCACCGGAAGTAGCGATGGGAAAAGTCAGAGGGCCACTTACCCCGGAGGTAATCAAGGCGTTCCAACAGGAGATCCAAATGCCAATAAATATGGTCAAGGCGGAAGTGGTTCCGGCGATCAAGGATCAGGTGTTTCCTTTAATTTGAAAGGACGAAATCGAGTTTCCTTACCAAAACCTAAATACCCTGGCAACGATGCAGGAACTGTTGTTGTAACGGTTACAGTTGACAAATATGGAAATGTGACAAAAGCAGAACCTGGAGCTCGGGGAACTACTATTTCAGATGTTAGATATTTAAATGAAGCTAAACAAGCTGCTTTAAAAGCCAAATTTAATTCAGATAACAACGCCCCTGCCTTCCAGCAAGGAACAATTTCATACCGCTTCATTCTCGATTGATATTAGATCGTAAGCGAATTCAATCGTCCTCTATAAAAATGCAATCCATTCGTCCTTTTTCAAAGTAAAGCAATACTCTTTTCAACTTGCTGATAATAAACTATTAAAGTTATCAATACTGATAATTATCAGGTTTTAAATCTCCCAAATTCTTGTCTTTTGCGAAAAAGTATTGAGCAATGGCATTCTTAACAAAAGACAAAATTTTCAGCAAAAAATGGATTAGCGATTATCTGTTTATAATCATAGGATCTTTTATTCTTGCGGCTTCATTTGTATTTTTTATTACCCCACATAAAATTGTACCCGGTGGAGTTTATGGCATCTCAATTGTTGTCCATTATCTTACTGAAGGTGTATTTCCATTTTGGCCCGAAGGTATTCCTGTGGGATTATTTGCGCTTTTAATAGACATTCCATTAATCATTATAGGAATCAAGATCTTAGGACCTAAATTCGGTATGAAAACAATTACCGGTTCCGTATTAACAGCCGTTTTTAACGACTTGATTACCTGGTTTCGCCCTGTATCAACACCTTTAGTAGAAGATATTCTTTTATCGTGTGTATTTGCAGGAGTTCTAGCTGGATTTGGCCTGGGTTTAATTTTCAAGTCACGTGCAACATCAGGTGGTTCCGATATTATTGCCATGATTATTGGGAAATATACACACATGCCAATTGGTCGATTAATGATTTACGTCGATTCTGTAATTGTTCTGTTTGGTTTATTTGCATTTGGCGATTGGGCTATTCCGCTTTACTCGTGGATAGTAATATACATTTGCGGACGGGTTATCGACCTTACCATGGAAGGAACAGAGTATAACAAGGCTTTATTAATAATATCGAAAGCTCACAAAGAAATAAAAGATAAGTTGTTACTTGATTTAGACCGTGGCGGTACTTACCTGAAAGGTGAAGGACTTTATACTGGTGACGACAAACAAGTGATTTACACAGTAGTTAGCCGAAGAGAAGTCGCTATTTTAAGAGAGTTTATCAGCAATATTGATCCCAATGCATTTATTACGGTGATGGATGCCCGCGAAATTCTGGGTGAAGGTTTTCAAAGTTTAAAGCAAAAAGATACCGACTAACACATCGAAAAAAGCTTTAGAGTAAAATTCACAAAGGCAGGCAAAACCTAAGTGCGCAATAATTAAAGAACAATTGCAAGATTTTTTTTTCTTGTTATCTTTAATCGCTTCAGAAATACCGAAGCCAATTATGATTATTGTATTCATTGCCTACATGGTAATTCTTATTGGAATTGTCATTTATTCTGCCCGACGCTCAAAAACCAATGATGACTTTGTTCTTGGAGGTAAAAAAATATCTGGCTTTTCATTGGCATTGTCCGAACGGGCTACAGGCGAATCAGCATGGTTACTTTTAGGTTTAACCGGATATGCATATTCAGAAGGAATGGCTGCTATTTGGGTTGCTTTAGGCTGTGTTACCGGCATTCTGTTTTTGTGGATTTTTCTTGCTGAACCCCTACAAAAGCTTACCGAAACTACGGGGGCGTTAACTGTCCCAAGTTTATTCTCAGCAAAATTTGAAGGTACACAGCGAAGTTTTGGAATCCTGTCGTCGCTAATTATTATATTCTTTTTTGTGTTGTACATTGCCGCTCAATTTAGTGGAGCAGGTAAAATTTTTAACGATACATTTGATATCGATCCATTTTGGGGAATGGTGCTTGGCGCCGGTTTAGTTACCCTTTACACTATGATGGGAGGATTTATTACCGTAGTTGCAACCGATGCTTTTCAAGCGGTATTAATGGTAGTTACTTGTGTCGCACTCCCGATTATAGCTCTCGGAATAGCAGGAACTCACAACATTAATATTGCCGAAACCATTGCACAAGCGAATTACACCATTCCTTTAAATATTGGTACGGTAAAACAAGCCACCGGAGGTCTATTGATTTTGAATGGAATGAGCTGGGCTTTTGGATATAGCGGACAACCACAACTACTCACCCGAATGATGGCCATGCGAAGCCAAAAAGAAACGCGGCAAAGTCGTTGGCTAGCAATTTCGTGGACTTTACTTGCCTATACCGGAGCTTTCCTAATTGGAATTATTGGATATAATTTGGTACAAGCCGGCGTTTTAGGCGACGCTGCTTCGAGTGTAGCAAATGATTCGGAGAAAATTTTGCCAATAATGGTAATGACTTTACTCAATCCAATTTTAGCGGGAATTCTGCTTTCGGGAGCTGTTTCAGCAATGATGTCCACTGCCTCTTCACAGCTCATGGTTGTCTCATCTTCAATGACCGAAGATTTCTATGCACATCTGGCAAAAAAGAAAGTAGCTGAAAAACGAATGTTACTCTTGAACCGTGTTTTAACACTTGCCGTTGGCTTGGTTGGATTTCTTTTGGCAATTACCATGAAAGATACTGTTTACGGACTTGTTTCGTATGCCTGGAGCGGAATTGGTGCTTCCTTTGGGCCAGCCATTGTTCTTTTAATCTTTTGGAAAAGACTTTCAAGAGCAGGAGTTTTTGCAAGTTTAATTACAGGAACACTGTCGGCAGTAATTTGGAAAACATGGCTTGTTGAACCAACTGGAATTTCTGAGCGTCTAGCCAGTTATGTACTGGCTTTTGCAATGGCTGTTCTTTTTAGTCTAGTGTTTCCCGAGAATAAAATGAAACCAAATAAGCAGTAAAGTGTTTTGTAATAAAACACCGCTATGCAGTACAATGTAAACAGTATTGACGAATATATTAAAGTTCTACCACCAGACCGAAAGGAAATTGTGGTAAAGCTGATTTCAATTTTTCATGAGTATTTCCCTGAAATAAAAGGAGATATGGAATACAAAATACCAAGTTTTAATCCAGTTTGTGCCATAGCCTCACAAAAGCACTATGTTTCCTTTTATGTTTATGGTGTTGATTTGATTGATAAATACCGTAAAGAACTTGGAAGTCTGAAGGTTGGAAAAAGCGGTATCCGATTCAAAAAATTGGAACAAATGCCCGAAAAAACAATTCGAACGATTTTATCAGAAATCAAAGCTAAAAAATTGTAGCTATTCATTTTATGTGCTTAATTATTCTACTATCTTCGTGGCATTCAGAAGAAATTAGTCAATGAATTTTACGGGAAAAACCATTTGGATAACAGGAGCTTCATCAGGAATTGGAAAGGCCGTTGCTCTTCATCTTTCAAAAGAGAATACAAAACTTATTCTTTCTGATATTGATGAAAAGGGACTAACAGAAGTTGCTACTTTATGCGAAACGAATAATTGCACAACTCTAATAGTTCCTATTGATTTGAGTGATGAAAAATCAGTTGAATTAGCAGCCAAAAAGGTATTGGGCAAAAATATTAAAGTGGATTGTTTATATCAATTTGCAGGAATAAGTCAACGCTCATTGGTAAATGAAACCCCATTGGCTATTGATCGTAAAATATTTGAAATCAATTTTTTTGGGGCATTGGCATTAACCAAAGCCATTTTGCCTGAAATGATTAAAAATGGAGGTGGGCAATTAGCTGTAACATCCAGTTTGGTTGGTAAATTTGGATTTCCATACCGTTCCTCGTATTCAGCAACAAAACATGCATTGCATGGATATTTTGAAAGTTTACGTGCTGAAAACAAGGCAAACAACATTAAGGTTTCCATTTTTATTCCCGGACGTGTTCAAACCAACATTTCATTAAATGCCATTGATAAAGATGGTAAAACACATGGAAAAATGGATGAAGGTCAAAGCTCGGGGATTACTGCTGAAAAAGCCGCCAAAATTATTTGCAGAGGATTACAATGTGAGAGAAAAGAAATATTGGTAGGTGGAACTGAATTAATAATGGTACATATTCGTAGGTTTTTACCACGTTTGTATTATTATATGTCGACTCGGATAAAACCAATGTAATACTAAAAAAAGTATAAAAATTATATGGTAGCACAAGTAAACGGAATCCAACAATTAGGAATAGGTGTTGAAAATGTTGAGGAAGCATGGAAATGGTACCGCGAGCATTTTTCAATGGATATCCGTATGTTTGAAGATGTTGCAACAGCAGAGTTAATGCTGGCACACACCGAAGGAAAAAAAAGAGACAGACACGCTGTTTTAGCTTTAAATATGCAAGGTGGTGGTGGTTTCGAAATTTGGCAACATAAAGGTAAAAAACCTGAACCTTGTACTTTTGAAATTCAAATTGGGGATTTGGGCATTAACATTGGTAAAATAAAAACCGAAAATGTAAGTGCTGTATTCCATAAATTCAAAAAGGCAGGATTAAACCTACTCACTGAGATTACTAAAGACCCTGTGGGCAACGACCATTTCTACATGAAAGACATTTATGGAAACATGTGGGAAGTAAAAAATCAGGCAGGAATTTTCAGGAAAAAAGAAAAATCGTTAAGCGGTGGAGTTTTAGGTACAGTGATTGGCACCAACGACATGGAAGCCAGTTTGAAAGTTTACCAGGAAATTTTGCAATTCGACCAAATTGTATATGATAAAACCGGAACTTTTGACGATTTAAAAGGGCTTCCCGGTGGCGACAGAAAGTTCCGCCGTGTTTTGCTACGCCATTCAGATGTTAAACAAGGTGCCTTTAGTCCATTCCTTGGACAATCGGTTATTGAGTTAATTCAAGTCTTTGATTATACTCCTCGTGATATTTACGAAGGGCGTATTTGGGGCGACCCGGGTTTTATTCATTTATGTTTTGACATTAACGGCATGGATAAATTTCGTGAACAGGTTAAAACAATAGGTTACCCATTTACCGTTGATAGCGCAACAGCTATGGATTCATTCGACATGGGAGAAGCAGCTGGTAATTTTGCATACATCCAAGCACCAGAGGGAACTTTAATTGAATTTGTAGAGACACACAAAATACCAATCATGAAAAAAATTGGTTGGTATATCGACCTTCGAAAAAGGGGTTACCATCCTCTCCCCGATTGGATAATGAAAATGTTCCGTTTTATGCGGGTAAAAGATAAAAAGTAAGAAACCGAATTATATAATGAGAGACAGTTCAAATTGAGCTGTCTCTTTTTTTGTTATTCAGGCGAAAAGTGTTCCAAAAAAATGAGCATAAAAAAAGTGGTTAATTGAATTCAATTAACCACTTTTCTATTCTATATAGTGCAACAAAAGACACTTGCAACTACAACCAGTATTTATACTTATTGTCCTAGTTTTTCAAGAATTGCATTGTATTTATCCATTTGTTTCATTCGATAATACAAATTCTTTAACGACTCTAATGTATTTAGATCATCCGGAGTAATCTCCAAACATTTTTCCATATATGGAAGTGATTTTTCAAACCAAACGTCAGCTTTCTTTAATTCAGCTTCGTATTTTGTATTATCACTTGCAGGAACAGCATTTGCAACTTCAATTTGCTTAACACCATTATTGTAGTACAAGGCACCTAAATTATAATAGGCATTAAAAAACGTAGAATCGATTTCCATTGCACTCTCATACGATTTTATTGCATTTTCTTCTTCTCCAAATCTTTCGTACAAAGTACCCTGCGCAAAATAATAAGTAACATTACTTGGGTCTTGCTCAATAGCCATGCTTAAGTATTTCATAGCTTCTTCAGTTTTGTCCAATTTTAAGTACAAATCAATCATACTCGTTAATACAGTATTGTCAGTCGGATATTTCTCAAAACCGTCCTGTACTGCTTTTAAAGCTCCCATTGTATCCTGCATTTGCATATACGATTCAGAAATTAAAGCATAAGTTCGAGCACCGTTATAACCATGCTTAGCAGCCTCGCCGTAGTATTTAATCGCTTTTTCGAAGTTTTTCGAATTATAAGCTACCAAACCTGCGTTAAAAATAATAGCTGTATCAATAGTTCCGGGATTATCTTGTTTCACAATCGGAATTTCACCAACTTCTAATACTTGTTCGAATGATTTTAAAGCACCTACAAAGTCTTCTTCACCATATTGGCTAACGGCTTGATTTGTTAAATCATTGGTTAACAAAGTCAACTTGATTTTTACACTTTTGCTATACTTATCTTTTTCGTCTAGTTCCAATGCTTTTTTATATGATTCTAAAGCAACAGTTAAAGGGTCGTCGCTTAATGCTTTAAAATTTGCATCCTGACTTACTGCAAGTGCCTGATAAATTTCACCACGTACTTCCCATGTTTTTGGCCAAGGAATTGATTTTTCTGCTTTTGGATTAGAAGCATCAATAGCAATTTCAATTGCTTCAACAGCTTTATCTAACTTACCAGTGTCTTTAAAATTCTGTGCACTTGTTACTTTACCTTTCTGGGCAAATGCTCCAGAAACAGCTAATACCAAGGCTAGTAGAATAATCGTTTTTTTCATTTTACTAATATTTGTAATTCTAATTTATATTCAAATCGCTCACAAAAATAAATGTTTTCGCTTTTTATTCAAACAAGTTGAAAAATAAACTATTATTTATTCTTATTCTAAGTTATTTTCTTCATTCTCAGTTGATTCAGAACCCTCTTCATTTTTAATATCACTGCTACTTTCAGTTCCTTCAACACTTGTTTCTTCTCCTTCAATTACTTCTGCTTCTGGTTCATCCTCAATAGTAACTCGAGCTACAGAAGCAATTCGGTCTTCACCTTTTAAGTTAATAACACGAACCCCTTGCGTTGCTCTTCCTAAAACTGAAATAGAACTAATTGGTAGACGAATTGTAATTCCGCTTTGTGTAATTATCATTAAATCGTTTTCGTCCGAAACACTCTTCATTGCAATTAACTCACCAGTTTTTTCGGTAACGTTAATGGTTTTAACACCTTTACCTCCACGGTTTGTTACACGGTAATCATCAATTCTAGAACGTTTTCCGTAGCCATTTTCCGAAACTACAAGAATATCTTCGTTCTCGTCTTGGACACAAACCATGCCAATTACTTCATCGTTCTCGTGACCAAGTCTGATTCCACGAACTCCCGAAGCTGTTCTACCAATTGCACGTACAATACTTTCGTTAAAGCGAATTGCCTTTCCTGAACGAACTGCAATCATTACTTCGCTATTACCGTTTGTTAAACGAGCTTCAAGAAGTTTATCACCTTCTTTAATGGTAATTGCATTCACACCATTCTGGCGAGGACGCGAATAAGCTTCTAAAGTTGTTTTCTTGATAATACCTTTTTTGGTAGCAAGAATAATATAATTGTTGTTGATAAATTCTGCATCGGCCAAAGTTTTCACTTTAATAAATGCCAATACTTTATCATCGGGTTCAATATTCAATACATTCTGAATTGCACGTCCTTTTGAAGCACGGGTTCCTTCCGGAATTTGATACACCTTCAACCAGAAACACTTACCTTTTTCGCTAAATAAAAGAAGCGTATTATGCATTGATGCAATAAAAATATGCTCAAGGAAATCTTCATCGCGGGTAGTACTTCCTTTCGAACCCACTCCCCCACGTCCTTGTGTACGGAATTCAGTTAATGGAGTACGTTTAATGTATCCCAAATGCGAAATAGTAATAACCATTTCTTCATCTGCATAGAAATCTTCAGGATTAAACTCTTCAGCATTTGGTTCTAATTCGGTTCTTCTCTCATCGCCAAATTTCCTTTTAGATTCAAGAAGTTCTTCTTTGATGATATCCATTCGTAGGTTCACATCGTTCAAAATACTTTTTAAGTATTCGATCTGAGCCATAATTTCGTCATACTCTTTACGTAGTTTGTCTTGTTCAAGACCGGTTAACTGACGCAAACGCATTTCAACAATTGCTCTCGACTGAATATCGCTCAATTCGAATCGTTCCATTAAACTATGACGTGCTTCTTCAGGAGTTGAAGATGCACGAATAATCTTAATTACTTCGTCGATATTATCGCTGGCAATAATAAGTCCTTCTAGAATATGCGCACGTTTTTCGGCTTGCTCTAATTCATACTGAGTACGTCGGGTAACCACTTCGTGACGATGCTCAACAAAATATTTAATAAGCTCTTTTAAATTCAATAATTTCGGACGACCCTTTACCAATGCAATGTTATTTACACTGAATGAGGTTTGAAGCGAAGTATATTTATATAGTTTATTTAAAACTACGTTGCTCATGGCATCGCGCTTTAAATCGTAAACTACACGCATTCCATCTCTATCCGATTCATCGTTTACATTCGAAATACCTTCAATTTTCTTTTCGTTAACCAATTCAGCTGTTTTCTGAATCATATCAGCACGGTTAACCAAATAAGGAATTTCAGTTACAACGATTTTTTCACGACCACCTTCATTTTCGATGTGCGCTTTACCACGTAGTAAAACTCTACCACGACCGGTTTCAAAGGCTTCTTTGACGCCCTCATAACCGTAAATAATTCCACCAGTTGGAAAGTCAGGAGCAATTACAATATCAATCAACTCGTCCATTTCAATATCGTTATTGTCGATATAGGCAATGGTTGCGTCAATTGTGTCTGACAAATTGTGAGGCGGCATATTTGTTGCCATACCCACTGCAATACCAGAGGCACCATTTACTAATAACTGTGGAATTCTTGTTGGAAGAACCGTTGGTTCATTTAACGATTCATCAAAGTTAGGTTGAAAGTCAACCGTATTTTTATCTAAATCAGCCAATGTTTCTTCGGCTATTTTTGCCATTCTGGCCTCAGTATAACGCATTGCTGCAGGGCTATCACCATCAACTGAGCCAAAGTTACCCTGGCCGTCAATCATTGGATAACGCAAAGACCACGCCTGAGCCATACGTACCATAGCAAAATATACCGATGAATCACCGTGAGGGTGATATTTACCTAACACTTCACCAACAATCCTTGCTGATTTTTTATATGCTCTGTTTGAGAACATTCCCAACTCATTCATACCGAACAAAACACGGCGATGAACGGGCTTTAAGCCATCACGTACATCGGGTAATGCTCGAGATACAATTACCGACATTGAGTAATCAATATAAGCAGATTTCATCTGCTCCTCAATGTTTATTCTGATAATCTTTTCACCTTCTATCATTATATTTCCTTTCAAAATAAATTATCACTAAAAAAGACTCACAAAAATAGTAAAATCATTAATGTTTGAGGCATTCCTAGAGGTCAAATACCTATTATAAACAATAAGATATTAACAATTTAACTGTCAAAAAATCATGCTCCTACACTCCAATTTGATAACTTCTGCCAATAAGGTAGTTTTCAAGGAGGTTTTTTGATTATTTTTATCCGTCAACCTTTTGGGAATAGTATTTGTTGAAATGATATAAAATTTAGTATTTATGGATTCACAATTTTCACCAAGAATAAAAGATATTATAGGGTATAGCCGGGAAGAAGCAATACGTCTTGGGAATGATTACATAGGACAAGAGCATTTGTTTTTGGGCATTTTGAGAGAAGGCGAAGGCACTGCAACCGATATATTAGAAAACTTGGGCATTGATTTAGTTGAGGTAAAACAACTTATAGATAAGAAAGTAAGAACGGAAAAAGAAATAAACAGAAAGGCTGATTTGGTAATGTTAAAATCGACCGAAAAAACCTTAAAACTGATTTACTTAGAAGCACGTTCGTTTAAAAGTGCTACAGCTAATAGTGGACACCTATTATTGGCAATTTTGAAAGACAACGACAGTTTAATTACACAAATATTGGTTGAACTAGGTGTTAATTACTACATGGTAAAATCGCAATTGCAAGATTATAAATATCCGGAAGCTAAGTCAGACTTTTCGGAAGGTGATGACGATGAACCAAGTGAAGGTTTTTCAAAAGGACCATCAAATCCGCAAGCAGGTAAAAAACCGGCTGGCCCCAAATCAGATACACCTGTTCTAGATAATTTTGGGATTGACGTTACCAAGCTTGCTGAAGAAAATAGTCTCGATCCTATTGTTGGGCGCGAAAAAGAAATTGAGCGTTTAGCTCAAATTCTTAGCCGAAGGAAAAAGAACAACCCAATTTTAATTGGTGAACCTGGAGTTGGTAAGTCAGCAATTGCCGAGGGACTGGCTATACGAATTGTTAGCAAACAGGTTTCTCGAATTCTTTTCGACAAAAGAGTTGTTAGCTTGGATATTGCTTCGATTGTTGCCGGAACAAAATACCGCGGTCAATTTGAAGAAAGAATGAAAGCCATTTTAAATGAGCTTTCGAAAGTGAGTAATGTAATATTGTTTATCGATGAAATACATACAATTGTTGGTGCTGGTGGTGCAACGGGTTCGCTTGATGCAGCCAACATGCTAAAACCAGCATTGGCACGTGGCGACATTCAATGTATTGGAGCAACAACTCTTGACGAATATCGTCAACAGATAGAAAAAGATGGCGCACTGGAGCGTCGCTTCCAGAAAGTAATGGTTGACCCAACTTCGATTGACGAAACCATTATTATTTTGAATAACATTAAAGAACGATACGAAGAACACCACAATGTTACATTCACACCCGAGGCCATTGAAAACTGTGTAAAATTAACGGCTCGCTACATTACCGACCGTTATTTACCGGACAAGGCAATTGATGCTTTAGACGAAGCAGGTTCACGTGTTCACATAGCAAACATTAACGTCCCTGAAAAGATTGTTAAGCTTGAAGAAAAAATAGAGCAAACAAAAGAGGAAAAAATTACTGCTGTAAAAAGCCAGAATTTTGAATTAGCTGCCAATTTCCGTGATAAAGAAAAGAATCTTTTAACGCTATTAGATTCAGAAAAAGAACAATGGGAAAAAGATTTGATTAACCACAGAGAAACGGTTGACGCGCAAAAAGTTGCTGAAGTTGTTGCAATGATGTCAGGAATTCCGTTGCAGCGAATTGCACAAGCAGAAGGCAAGCGCTTAATGAAGATGGGTGAAGACCTGAAAGGCAAAGTAGTTGGGCAAGAAGAAGCAATCGTAAAAATTGTAAAAGCCATACAACGTAATCGTGCTGGCTTAAAAGATCCTAATCGCCCCATTGGTTCATTTGTATTTCTAGGACCTACCGGTGTTGGAAAAACGCAGCTGGCTAAGGTTTTAACCAAATATCTTTTCGACAACCTGGATTCACTGATTCGAATTGACATGAGTGAATACATGGAGAAATTTGCTGTTTCACGCTTGGTTGGTGCGCCTCCAGGATATGTGGGTTACGAAGAAGGTGGCCAGCTAACTGAAAAAGTTCGCAGAAAACCATATTCTGTAGTTCTTTTAGATGAGATCGAAAAAGCTCACCCCGATGTGTTCCACCTACTATTACAGGTATTAGACGAAGGTAGATTAACAGATAGTTTGGGTCGGAATATTGATTTCAAAAACACCATTATTATAATGACGTCAAACATTGGTTCGCGTCAGTTAAAAGACTTTGGTCGTGGTGTTGGATTCTCGACAAATCAATCTCCTGAAGAAGAAAATGAACACGCCAAATATATTATTCAGAAAGCGCTGAAAAAAACTTTTGCGCCTGAATTTTTAAATAGGATTGACGATGTAGTCATGTTTAATCGACTGGAGAAAAAGCACATTCACAAAATTATTGATATTGAAATTCAAGACTTATATGAACGTGTTGAATCGTTGAATTACAAATTGAAGATTTCGCCGGCAGCCAAAGACTTTATTGCAGAAAAAGGTTACGACCCACAATTTGGTGCTCGTCCGCTAAAAAGAGCAATTCAGAAGTATTTGGAAGATGAAATGGCTGAGATAATTATTAAAGCTTCAATTTCTGAAGGCGATACCATATCGGTTGGATTCGACAAGAAAAACCAGAAATTGCAAATGCGTATTCTGGGCAACAAGAAGGCACTAAAAGAATAGATTAATAGCTAAGTATATGAAAAGGCTTTCCATTTGGAAGGCCTTTTTTTGTTACTTGTTATTTAAGGAACAACTTGGTATAAATCGAGTATAATTCAATGTTTCTATCCGAAAAAAGCCTTTCTCCACCCAGTTTTAACGGAGTATAATCAGTCAATTACGGAAATGCTAAAACGAGTTCAGCATGACGAATAAACAAGTCATGCAAATACATTGAAAAACATCACCCCGTACTTATCTTTAAGGTCAAAAGCTAAAGCCTGCAAATGTGAATCTAGAGTAGAAATAGGAATAATCTACTTTTGCAACCCTCATTTCATGCATAAAAAAAGCCTTTCTGCAAATGCAAAAAGGCTTCAATTATAATATTACTTGTTAGTATTTACTTTGCATAACTTACTGCTCGTGTTTCACGGATAACAGTAATTTTAATCTGCCCAGGATAAGTCATTTCATCTTGAATACGTTTTGAAATATCGTATGATAGTTGTTCTGTTTCCTGATCACTCATTTTGTCAGCACCAACAATTACACGTAATTCACGACCTGCCTGAATAGCATAGGTTTTCATAACTCCTGGATACCCAAGAGCTAAATCTTCAAGGTCTTTCAATCGTTTAATGTACGATTCAACAACCTCGCGACGAGCTCCAGGACGTGCACCAGAAATTGCATCACAAACCTGAACGATAGGCGCCATTAATGTTTGCATTTCCACTTCATCGTGGTGAGCACCAATAGCGTTGCAAATATCCGGCTTCTCTTTGTATTTCTCAGCCAACTTCATACCTAAAACTGCGTGTGGCAATTCCGGCTCATCGTCGGGCACTTTACCAATATCGTGTAACAATCCGGCACGTTTTGCTTTTTTAGGATTTAATCCAAGTTCCGATGCCATTGTCGCACACAAATTAGCTACCTCACGCGAATGCTGTAACAAGTTCTGTCCGTACGACGAACGGTATTTCATTTTACCAACCAAACGAATTAATTCAGGATGTAATCCATGAATTCCAAGGTCGATAGTAGTTCGTTTACCGGTTTCAATAATTTCTTCTTCGATTTGTTTTTTCACCTTCCCAACAACTTCTTCAATTCGAGCTGGGTGAATTCTACCGTCGGTTACCAACTGGTGCAAAGCCAAACGGGCAATCTCTCGACGAACCGGGTCAAATGCAGACAACACAATTGCTTCAGGTGTATCATCAACTACAATTTCAACTCCAGTTGCAGCTTCCAACGCACGAATATTTCGTCCTTCACGACCAATAATTCGCCCTTTAATTTCATCACTTTCGATGTGAAAAATAGTAACCGAATTTTCGACTGCTGTTTCCGTTGCTACTCGTTGAATAGATTTCACCACAATTTTTTTAGCCTCTTTATTGGCTGTTTGTTTGGCTTCTTCCATTATTTCATTGATGTAGGCAACAGCATCCGTTTTCGCTTCTTCTTGTAGCGATTCTACCAACTGTGCTTTTGCATCGTCAGCCGACAAACCCGAAATATGCTCCAACTTTTCAAGGTGTTGTTTATGAACCTTATCAAGCTCTTCGCTCTTGTGTTCAACACGTTGAAGTTGTACATCTAAGTTCTCACGAATAGCTTCTGTCGAACGTTTTTCAGTCTCAAATTCTTTGGTTTTACGATTTAACTCATCGCGTCGTTGATTTAAAGAATTCTCGCGTTGTTTATTCCGATTTTCAGCTTGCCCTAGACCCGCATTCTTATCGTTAATATACTTTTCGTGCTCCGATTTTAATGACAAAAACTTCTCCTTTGCCTGCAAAATCTTATCTTTTCTAATCACTTCGGCGTTGGCTTTACCTTCGCCCAGTATCCTGTTCTTTTTCGCCCCAAGAGCTTTGTCCCATATAAAGTATGCTAGCGCACCTCCTATGATAAACCCTGCGGCTACTCCTATTATCAAATTTATTTCCATATTTCTATTTAAATAGTTACTAAAAAACCCGCACCAAGTTCACTCTTTATATGAATGAACCTAGTACGGGTCTTGATAAATATTGTTTTACGTTATTTCTGTTCCTTATCTTTCAAAAAATCAGCAATATCGTCGTTCAAATTTTTTATATTATCGATAAATTTAGAATAATCGTGGCGTTCTTGTTCTTCAGTATAATTTAATGCTATCTGAAAAGCAGCCATCGCCATTGCATCTTGTTTTTCAATGCCTTCATATTTTTTTATGAAGTTGGCAATTTTTTCATCCACAATTTTTGCAGCTCGTCTGTACTTCTCTTCATCAATTCGATCAATGTTTAAAGGATACGCCTTTCCATCAATCTTAATATTTATTCTAAATTCTTTATCTTTCACTCATTACTTATTTAGTAATGCGATACATTTATCAATCTCCCGTACTAAAAAATCTATTTTCTGTTTAGCTTCTCCATTCTCATCATTTTTCGATAAAAACTGAGTTGCTACTTTCAGTTGCTCATTTTTGCGACCTAATTCCGACTTTTCCTTCTCCAGTTTTTCAACTTCGTTTTTCAGATTTAAAATCCTTTCTTCCAGCGATTCTTTTTCGTTTTCTAATTGATTAAACGTCTCAAATAATTGCTGCGTGCTATTCTTTAAATCAACAAGAAGTAAACGGTCTTCTTCGGTCATACTAGCTGCATTTCACGGACAAAGTTAACTTTTTTTCCCTATTGTAAAAGTAAAAGCAAACGATTGCCCACAAATAATGCTAACAGTGCATTGTTGATGGAAAAAGTTTCTTTTAGCTGCATTTATCATGACAATGTTTTATTTTGAATTAAAACATACGCTATTGCACAATTCGATCAAAAATTTCAGGTTAATAAAAAGGTGACGATTAAGTGCCCGTCAATACTTATTCATTGATTAAATGTATAATTTTAGTATTTCCATATTTTAAAAATGAGAACAATTCTAACAACTATATTTCTATTGATTTCAACACTCGGTTTTTCACAAGAACCTTATTATTCGAATCCGGTAAAAATACCAATGGTTTTAAGCGGGAGTTTTGCCGAACTAAGAAGCAATCATTTTCATTCGGGCATTGATATTAAAACGCAAGGAACCACAGGCTTACCGATTTACGCCGCTGCAAATGGTTATGTTTCGCGCATTTCGATATCGCCCACCGGTTTTGGAAAAGCGTTATACATCAACCATCCCAATGGAACGACAACGGTTTATGGCCATTTACAATCCTTTAGCCCGGGCATTGATAAATATGTAAAAGACAATCAATACGAAAACAAAGCTTTTCGAGTTGATTTGCAGATTCCAGAGTATCTATTCCCTGTAAAACAGAACGATGAAATTGCCAAAAGTGGCAATTCAGGAAGTTCAGGAGGTCCACATTTGCATTTCGAAATTCGCAATACCCAAACAAAAGAACCACTTAATCCTTTGAAATACAACTTTCCGGTTGTTGACAAAATT
>JAUVDE010000361.1 GCA_030595485.1 Draconibacterium sp. | reverse complement strand
TGGTCTGAGCCATTTTCATCCCGAACCATATCAGTTAAGCTAATGTAATCTTGCTCATCTTGTTTTACAATTGAGATCAGCTTATTTTCAACCTCTATTTGCGATTTTCCACTCATTTACTGATTGTGTAAATTCCCTTTTTTGTATTCACCCAAAATTGAAAGGCTCGAGGCACTTTTTAATACTTGGTGAATGGCTTTGTCGTAGTTACCGCCTTTTTCCCATTCAATATCTACATGGAAAGTATATTCATTTGGTTTACCAATTTTTGGAACCGACTGAATCTTTGTAAGGTTAATCTCATTCTCAGCAAAGGTGTTTAGCACCCTTGCTAGCGCACCATGAAAGTGCCCTACTTCGAAACAAACAGAAGCTTTGTTGGTTCCCTCTGTTGGATTTCCATGTTTTGAAAGAATAAGAAAACGCGTATAATTCTTTTTGTTGGTTTCAATTCCGGTATCCAAAACATTTAAACCATATAAATCAGCCGATCGTAAATTACCAATTGATGCTGCGTTTTTCAGCTTTTCATCACCCACCATTTTTGACGAAGCTGCTGTGTCCAATTTTTCATGTAATTCCGCATTCGGATAAAACTGCTCGATGTATTCCATACACTGACGCAAGGCAATTGGGTGAGAATGAATATGTTCAATGTCCTTTGTTTGAACACCTTCGTTCGCCAATAAATTCATTGAGATATGAATATAAATTTCACCGATTACACGTAAATGATAATCGCGAATTAGTTGGTAATTATTCAATAAACTTCCGGCAATTGAATTTTCGATAGCCATTACAGCATAATCCACTTTATCGGTATCAATAAAATCACAAACGGTTGTAAATGTTTTGCACTCAACAATTTCAACCTCATCCTCAAAATAATTTATTGCTGCATCCTCGTGAAATGAGCCTGCTATTCCCTGTACTGCTATCCGTTTCATAATTTCTAACTAAACCCAAATATACAAATTATGCTCAGAGATTAAAGATTTTGTTCAGGAATGAAATGAAAATTAAGGTTTTACAAACCTGCGTTTTTTTATCATCGTGCACTCCTTGTTGCAGATAACAACAAGAAAAGGAGAAGCCTGTTGCTTTTATGCTACAGATTTCTCCTTTTTTGTCGTTGAAATGACAGGCAATGTTTATAATTGATACAACTCGTCAGTACCTAATAATTCGGTTTTGTGTTTTTGCATCATTTCCAAACAACGTTCAACCCGAGTTGGGCGAATCACTGTTACTGCTCCTTCGTCTTTCATCGAAAAAGCGTACATGTATTCTATAAATACTTCCTCTTGCTGAAGAACTTCCAATAATTTTGACAAACTGCCTGCTTTATTAGGTGTTTTAGCCAAAACCACATCGGTTGTTTGCACTGAAAAAGATTTTTCTTTTAAGGCAGAACAAGCTTTATCAGCGTCGGAAACTATCATTCGTAGAATTCCAAAATCAGAGGTGTCGGCAATGGTAAATGCTGAAATATTTACACCAGCTTCACCTAATATTTTGGTTACTTCGTTTAGCCTTCCCGATTTATTTTCAAGAAATACGGATACTTGTTTTATAATCATGGTGTTTAGATTTTACGATTATCAATTACTCGTTTTGATTTACCGGCGGTGCGTTCAATAGTTTTTGGTTCAACCAGTTTAACATCAACCGAAATTCCTAACATACTTTGAAGGTTATGTGTAATTTTCTTTTTCAGTTTCTCCAATACACGAATTTCATCCGAGAAAAACTGCTCCTGCACTTCAACCATTAGTTTCAGTACATCTAAAGTTCCCTGACGCTCAACTATTAACAAATAATGTGGTTCCGTTTCACTCATTTCAAGTAGTACAGTTTCAATTTGAGATGGGAAGACATTTACGCCACGAATAATTAGCATATCATCCGAACGGCCTTTGCATTTTTCCATACGAACTAACGTACGACCACATTCACATTTATCGTAAATCAAACGGGTTAAATCGCGGGTGCGGTAACGTAAAATCGGAATTCCTTCTTTTGTAACCGTTGAAAAAACTAACTCTCCAACTTGGCCCGGTTCAACAGGCTCGTGTGTATCCGGGTTAATAATTTCAGGAATAAAATGGTCTTCGTTAATGTGCATGCCTACCTGATGTTCGCACTCGCACGAAACGCCTGGTCCAATAACTTCACTTAAACCATAAATATCGATAGCCTTTAGTTTGAGTTTTGCTTCAATTTCTTTTCGCATACCTTCGCTCCAAGGCTCGGCACCAAAAATACCAACACGCAAATTCAAGTCCTCAGGAGCAATACCCATGTCGGCCATTACTTCGGATAAAAACAGAGCATACGAAGGCGTGCAAGCAATTACCGATGTACCAAAGTCCTGCATTAACTGAATTTGTTTTTGAGTATTTCCACCCGAAATTGGAATTACAGTTGCACCCAAATTTTCAGTTCCATAGTGCATTCCCAAACCTCCGGTAAATAAACCGTAACCATAGGCAATTTGGACAATATCGTCGCGACTTACACCAGCCATGCATAAAGTACGCGTTACCACTTCGGCCCACATATTTAGGTCGTTACGGGTGTATCCAACAACTGTTGGTTTTCCGGTTGTTCCCGAACTGGCATGCACACGCACAATTTCACTCATCGGAACGGTAAACATTCCAAACGGATAATTATCGCGTAAATCGGTTTTATTGGTAAAAGGTAAATTCTTTAAATCTTCAATTGATTTTATATCGCCTGGTAACAAACCTACCTCCTGCATTTTTGCACGGTAACTAGGTATATTGTGGTAAATACGCTGAACAGTTTGTATTAATCTTTCACTTTGAACGGCTGCCATTTCATCACGGGAAGCGCACTCAATTTTTTCATTCCAAATCATTTATTTTGTTGGTTTTTGTTTTTTATTAATTTTCTCGCAGATTACGCGGATTATCGCAGATAAATATTTAGAAAACCACTAAGACACAAAGTACATCAAGAAAGAACAACAAACTCTAGGATCTTTATGTATTTATGAATATTCAGCGCTATCAGTGTGAAATCTTACTTCTATTTTCCATAAACGGTTTTATCATCTAAAATATGTACATGGTTTATTTCAAGTCTTCGCCTGGCTTCCAATACGTCAGGCACTTCTAACAAAAGAATTGCCAGATTATTTTCCGCAATCAAACGTGTGTACGCACTATCAATATGAATTCCAGAGCGTGTAATTTTTACCAGCAGCTCATCTAATCCTCCTGTTTCATCTTTCATTTCGAGCGCAATAACTTCGTGCATGGTAACCGAATTTCCTTTATCGGCAAGCACTTTGTAAGCTTTTTCAGGCTGGTCGACCAATAGGTTTAAAACGCCCCAACCATGCGCCATACTATTTAAAGTTAGCGTCCGGATATTAATTCCCTCCTTTTTTAAAAGGCTGGTCACTTTCTCGAAATGCGATATTTTATTTTCCAGAAAAATGGATACTTCAAATGCCATAATTTAAGTTTTATTGAATTTAAAATCTTCCTTTCGGTAAACTTAGGTGTAATCTACCAAAAGTTTAGCAATAGAAAACATGTTTTAAAAACACTACTTCATCCCATTATAACATTTAGCCAAATGCTCGTCAGATGTTTTATTAGTTGCCAAGGAAACTGCCACTAAAACAATAATAGAAACAGGCATTGCAATCATAATCGGATCAATAATCATCCATGGAAATTCGCTTGCCAAAGTTGGTTTCCCGAAAATAGCCTGACAAATACCAAGAGGTTCCGATTCTTTTACGTGCATAAATGTTAACGCAAATGCACTGGCAATTAAACCTGAAACCAT
>JAUVDE010000395.1 GCA_030595485.1 Draconibacterium sp. | reverse complement strand
GGAACTTTTAGAACTAAGAAGCTATGCGCATCATGCACCAATGCAGAAATTGTATAACCTGTTTTAGCTGGTAAGCAAAAAATTGTACAACGAACTTATAGTTTTGTGTTTCAGTATCCAAAGATGTACTTCCAGTAATTTTGGGATTTCCGATATTTTGACCAGTAAATTCGTTAAACATTGGTTGAGCTTGAATTGAAATCGATAGCATAAAAAGAACGCTTGATACCTACAAATTAATCATTGCCTTAATAGCACCATCTTTATACGCTTCAACAAGCTCAAAGGCCTTCGCTGTTTCTTCCAAAGTAAAATTATGTGTAACCATCTTTTCCACATCAATTTTACCTGAAACTACTAATTCAATAGCTTCTTCAACACAATAATTTTGGCGACGTACATTTACTACTGTTAATTCTTTTCGGCGCATTAAATCCATATTGAAGGTGTATTGAGCTTCGGGTGGAATTCCAACTAAAACCAATTTACCTCCGGGCTTTAGAATTTTTATGGCATTGCTAACAGCTTCCTGTTCACCACTGGCTTCAAAAACCACATCAAGCAATAATTCTTCCTGCTCCATTACTTTTGTTTCAACATTTTCCTTTTCGGGATTAATTAAATAGTTCGCTCCTATTTCTTTGGCTTTTTCCAAACGATATTCCCGCGGTTCAATCATTGTAATATTGGTAATATTATCAGCCAACAATTTCATTAAAATACTTAAGCCAATTGGTCCTGCACCAAATATTCCAACGGAAATATTATTCTGAATTTGTGCCAAATTTACAGCGTAAACCCCAATTGTTAATGGTTCGATTAAAGCAGCTTGGGTAGGATTCATTTTTCCGCTTACCGGAAAACAAGTAAAATCGGGCATCACAATATAATCGGCCAAACAACCATCCAATTGCCCCGGACACCCTAAAAACTTATTGTTCCGACAAGTATGTGGTCGGCCACTTACACACTGGTCGCATTTGCCACAATGTACAGCAGGATCGACAACCACCAAGTCGCCAACTTTAACATTACTTACATTCTCACCCACTTCCTCAACAATACCTGAACACTCATGCCCTACCGGATATGGATATTGAACTACCTGCGAACCAATTTTCCCTTCGGCGTAATAATGGATATCGGAGCCACAAACACCAATGGTCGTTAATTTTATCTTTACATCGTTAGCATCTGTAATCTCGGGCGTCAGCGAATTCACCATTTCCATCTCCCTTATACCTGTAAGTACCACTCTTCTCATTTCAATATAATTTTAACCCTCAAAAGTACCTCTTTAAATAAAATACATGTACCGTTCTGTATCGTTCTTTATAAAACACATGATTTTTGTCATCTTGCACATTTCGTTTCAATAGTAGCAAACCGAAAACGTTTGCGAAAAATTTTAGAATGTTTTTTATAACATATTGCAAAAGTGGTTCACACTATAAACCAATATGTTAATGTTGACAACCCCATTTTTTAACAAATATTAATTAATTTTTAAAAATGATTAATGATTAAATCAATTTTATATTATCTTAGCCGTGCCTTAATAAAAGGATGATTTAGAGACTTATTAGAACTACCTTTTCTCTATTAAACCAATAAGTTTTCTGATCTAACTAAATTAAACTATGAACAATCGGGTTATCCTAAAAGATAACCCGTTTTTTTTGCTTTTAATTGAAGTGTCTTTATTGAGATAGTCCATTTCTGGCACTTTCCCGTGTGTTTTCAAAAACTTGTCGAAGCTCTTCTAAATCTTTCGAATACTCTACACGTCCAACCAAATTGGAATGTTCCTCCGGATCATTTTCATGATCGTAAAGCTCTTCATTTGTTCCATTTGCATCTTCTCCCCAACGTGTATATCGCCATCGTTCAGTTCGTATTGAAGCTGCATCCTTGCCTGTCATTGTATAAGCAACCAACTTCTGTAATTTTTGCTCTTCTCCTTTAATAATTCCTGCCAAACTTTCGCCTTGCAAAATTTCAGGCTGTTTATCCGATAGACCACACAAATCGGCCAGTGTTGGATAAAGGTCAATTAACTCAGTAATTGTCTCACTCTTTTTACCGTGTTGTGATTTGTTTCCCGGATATGAAATAATCATTGGCACACGGGCAACACCTTCCCATAAGCTGTGTTTCGACCAACAGTCGTGTTCACCCAGATTATATCCATGGTCTGAGATAAATATCACAATAGTCTCATCGCGAACCTCCAGGCGGTCGAGTGCATCGAGCAAACGCCCAACTTGCTGGTCCATAAACCGAACGCTTGCCATATAAGCTCCAATTGCCTTTTTCTGCTGTTCTTTGCTCATTTTCTGACGATTTCCATTTTGATTATGCAAAGCAGCCTTTGGAACATTATCACCAATAGTATATTCAGGCAATTCCATTTCGTCTTCAGGATAATGAATAAAGCAGTTTTCGGGAGCAATTAGCGGAACATGCGGACGTACCAAACCTACGCCAAGAAAAAACGGTGCTTCTGGCTTTAATCGAGTTAAATTTCTACCATTTGGAGCCAGTGGCCTTGTTCTGTTTTCCAATATTGCAATGGCCTGACTTGTTGTTATATAATCAGTTTGTGTACCTTCCAATTCATCTGGAATAATCATTTTCGAAAAGTTACTTCCATAATGAAGGTTTCCCGGCGAAAGTAATTCCAATTTCCCTGGACTCATGGTTTCCGGTCCCATTACATTGTAAGTATAATCCCACGAATCGGGATCGTCACCACCGGGCGCACCTTGTTCAATTCCTCCGGGAACACCCATATGATAAATTTTAGAAACACGCGCTGAATAATACCCCTGTTCCTTAAAAAAGCCAGCCATTGAAGGGTGATTTGAAAGCTTAGGATTAACGGCTCTAAAACTTCCAAGCACATGACTATTTCCTGCCACTCCGTTTGTTTCGGTGTGCAAGCCACTCATTATTGATGCACGAGATGGACCACAAAGTGGGTACTGACAATACGCACGCGTAAACTGAACACCTTCATTTGCCAAACGGTCGAGATTCGGAGTGTGTTTATCCAAATCCATGTATGGCCCAATTCGGGTATTTAAATCATCTGAAATAATTAAGAGAATGTTGGGCTGAGAAGAAACTGTTTGTGATGCTATTACAAATGCAATTATCACGATTAGCTCCAATGCTTTCAATTTCATGCTGAGTTGGTTTAGTTTGTTTCATTCAAATTTAATAGCTTTTATTGATTGTTTCCAGTTCAGGCATAAAAAAAACCGAAACGAGAAGTATTTTACTTCCATCTTCGGTTTTTTCAGCTAAAGGGGACTTCTAATAATTACTTCGCATCAAGATTGTCCGGGTTTTTCATAGACGATTAATATTTTCATAGAACTATCGGGATAATTCAAGAAAATATTAAGAAATATATGGGAAACCCTGACAACCCAAAGGGAACA
>JAUVDE010000389.1 GCA_030595485.1 Draconibacterium sp. | reverse complement strand
GTAAACGGGTGGTGCATGGCATGGAAGCGCTGGCTGTCTTCATCCCATTCTAAAAGTGGGAAGTCGACTACCCAAAGTGGTTTATAAGTTCCTTTTTTACGCAAACCAAGTTGTTCGCCCATTTCTAAACGAAGGTCGCCAATGGCACCTTGCATTTTATTTTTGTCGCCCGACATAACCAAAATAAGGTCGCCGGCTTGGGCACCTGTTTGTTCTGCCCAGGTTTTAAGGTCGTCTTGCGAGTAGAATTTATCTACCGAAGATTTGAAAGTACCGTCTTCGTTACATTTTACGTAAACCATACCTTTGGCTCCCACTTGCGGACGTTGTACCCACTTGGTTAATGCGTCGAGCTGTTTACGTGTATATGTTGCACATCCTTTAGCACAAATGGCACCAATGTATTCGGCCGAGTCGAACACAACAAAGTTATTTCCTTTTACCGTTTCGGTGATATCGTTAATCAACATTTCGAAACGTGTGTCGGGTTTGTCGGAACCGTATTTCTCCATTGCCTCGGAATAAGGTAACCATGGAAAATCTTCCACCTCGACATTTAAGGTTTTTTTAAACATGTGTTTTGTTAAACCTTCGAACATTTCGAGCACATCTTTTTGCTCAACAAACGACATTTCGCAGTCTATTTGTGTAAACTCAGGCTGACGGTCGGCACGTAAATCCTCGTCACGGAAACATTTTACGATTTGAAAATAGCGGTCGAAACCGGCAATCATCAAAAGCTGCTTAAATGTTTGTGGCGACTGCGGCAAAGCATAAAACTGGCCTTCGTTCATGCGCGATGGCACAACAAAGTCGCGTGCTCCTTCGGGCGTTGATTTAATTAAAACCGGTGTTTCTGTTTCAATAAAATCTTTATTGTTTAAAAAATCACGAACGGCGTGTGCCATTTTAGAACGCAACACCAAGTTTTCGCGAACTATGTTACGACGTAAATCGAGGTAACGGTATTTCATTCTTAGGTCGTCGCCACCATCGGTTTTATCTTCGATGGTAAACGGTGGAATTTCTGAGGGACTTAGAACTTTTATTTCAGATAAAGCAATTTCTACTTCGCCAGTTGCAATATTTTTATTTTTACTAGAACGTTCGCGAACAAGACCTTTTGCCTGAATTACAAACTCCCTTCCCAATCCATCCAGTTGCTCTGCTATGGATGAATCGGTTTCTTTATCAATTACCAGTTGTGTAATTCCGTAACGGTCGCGCAAATCGATAAACGACATGGCACCCAAATCGCGGATACGTTGTACCCAGCCAGCCAAAGTAACTTCGTTGTTTATATTGTCGATGCGCAGTTCGCCACACGTATGAGTTCTGTACATGATATCTTTCTTTTAATTAGGTTGCGAAAATAAGGATATTTTGGCAATTTTGACCGACATTTAACAGCTTTTGCATGAGTTGGTAATGTTTATAAAAGTTCTCTGTGAAACTTTGTGAAATCTTTGAGGTTCTTTGTGTAATAACTCTTAAAATTATACCACAAAGTTGCACAAAGAAGACACAAGGAACCTCAAAGATTTATTTACTTGAAAGTACAAAATCGAATTTTATGATTGAACCGTTTAACGACGAATATTTTATGAAGAAAGCCTTTACTGAGGCTTTGCAGGCTTTTGAAGAGGGTGAAATTCCGGTGGGAGCTGTGGTGGTTTCGAAAGGAAAAATTATTGCCCGTGCACATAACTTAACCGAAACACTAACCGATGTTACTGCCCACGCTGAGATGCAGGCAATTACTGCTGCTGCAAATCTACTAGGTGGCAAATACCTTAACGATTGCACTTTGTATGTTACGCTTGAACCTTGTGTAATGTGCGCTGGTGCTTTGGCTTGGTCACAAATTGGCAAAATTGTTTTTGGTGCCCGCGATGAAAAACGAGGTTATCAGAACCTGGCTACAAAAGTTACGCATCCTAAAACCGAAGTTATTGGGGGTGTTCTGGAAATTGAATGTAGGGAGTTGTTGCAGGAGTTTTTTAAGTCGAAAAGATAAGAGGAGAAACATAAAAATGACTGAATTAAAACGACTAATCTCATTAGATGCCTTTCGCGGCTTTACAATTGCAGCAATGGTTATGGTAAATAATCCTGCTAGCTGGAGTTATGTTTATCCACCCTTGGGACATGCATCGTGGAATGGCCTTACACCAACCGATTTAATCTTCCCATTTTTTATATTTATTGTTGGTGTTTCAATTGCCTTGGCCTATACCAAACGATTGAATGCCGGAGTTCCTAAAGGCCCCATGCATCAAAAGATTATAATTCGTTCGATCAAAATATTTTCGGTAGGAATTCTATTGTGGTTATTCCCCAATTTCAATTTTGAAAGTATTCGGATTGCAGGTGTTTTACCTCGTATTGCCGTGGTATTTTTAGCCTGTGCTTTTTTATTTTTGAATAGTAAATGGAAAACACAAGCTATTGTTGCCGGCATTTTGTTGCTTGGTTATTGGTTGGTAATGTGTTTTATTCCAACACCGGGGCATGGAAAAGTGATGCTGGAGCCGGGTGCAAATATTGCCGCGTGGATTGACAGTAAGTACTTACCCGGTTATTTGTGGCAAAAAACCTGGGATCCGGAGGGTTTGCTAAGTACACTTCCGGCCATTGCTACAGGTATTACCGGTATGTTGGCCGGCCACCTTATTTTAAGTAAAATTGAACCAGAGCGGAAAGTGATTTATCTCTTCTCCATTTCATTCTTTGCCTTTATAATTGGCTTTTTCTGGAACTATATTTTCCCAATTAATAAAAGTATTTGGACCAGCTCTTTTGTAATGGTTACCTCGGGTTTAGCTGGAATGGTAATGGCAGTAAGTATTTTCTTTGTTGATATTTTGGGGCGAACCCGCTTTACCAAAATTGGTATTATTTTTGGTTCGAATGCCATTGCCGTTTATGTTTTAGCAGATGTTTGGCGCTTACCTTTTTATACACTTAAAATTGGCGGAGAAAGCTTGAATAATCATTGGTTAAACTTATTTGAGAGCCTCAATTGGAGTATGAAATTTGGGAGTTTTTCCTTTGCCGCAATGTTTATCTGCTTTAACTTTATACCTGCTTATATTCTTTACAAGAAAAAGATATTTATCAAATTATAAAATAGGATGCAGATGACGCCGAGTTAAAATTCTGATTATCTTTAAAATCAGCGTCATCAGCATTCTATTCTTCGATAATCTCAAATCCAACTTTTCCTAAATCTTCCCAAAATGTAGGGTATGATTTAGTCACCACCATTGGTTCGTTAACCTGAAGCTGTAAGCCTGCCATTGCCATTGGCGCAAAAGCTAATGCCATTCGGTGGTCGTGGTAAGTTTCTATTGTCGGATTCTCTTGTTTTAACTCAGAATTAATTGTTCCGTCCCAAGCCAATTCTCCGTGTTCCGGTTCTGTTAGTTCAGCTCCAAATTTTGCCAATTCGTTTTGTAGCGCAGCAATACGATCTGTTTCCTTAATCTTTAAAGTTTTCAAGCCT
>JAUVDE010000100.1 GCA_030595485.1 Draconibacterium sp. | reverse complement strand
ACTCTACTTAGTTCGTATGTAAGGGCAATACAAAAACAAGAAGGTATAACAGGGCCTTTATTTCAGAAACACACAAAAGCCAAACCTCTTATCGACGAAATAGAAATTGAACCTGCCTATTGGAATACAACTTTCGGAACTAAAATTAGTATTTCCGAAGGGAAAAGCTATTTGGAAACCTGCGTAGAATACGTACATCAGAATCCAGTTTCTTCGGGTCTGGTAAAAAAACCAGATGAGTGGGAATTCTCTTCGTTTAGAGATTATCTTGGATTAAGAGAAGGTAGACTTATCGACTATGAATTGTTAAGGAAATCACAGTTGTTAAATGTTGAAAATCGTCACCCGAACTCTAGTGGGGGGACGATAAATACTGTAATTATTGGTATTGGTTCAAACATCGAAGTGGAAAAGAACATTGTTCAGATGCTTACTATTCTGAAAACACATGTGAAAGTTGTAACGGTTTCATCAATGATTAGAACCAAGCCGATTGGAATAAAGAATCAAGCTGAATTTACAAATGGTGCGGTTAAAGTTCAAACCATTTTAAATAAAATTGAACTGAATCAAGTACTTAAAGCTATTGAAAATGAAATGGGACGAGATCGTTTGGCACTCAAATTCGGACCACGATGTATCGATTTAGATATTGTAGTTTGGAATGGTAAAATTGTAGATGAAGATTATTACACTCGCGATTTTCTTCAAAAAAGTGTAAAGGAAATTACGGATTAAACGTTATAAACATGTTGTAAGTTCGGGTGATGAATTGTACTTGGAGTTGTCATCTGAACCCAAGTCGTGAGAAAATTTACTAGAACCTTTCGGAATAAGCTTTGGTGAATTCCTGGAAATTCATTGCAAAAGCTTCGCCCATACTTTTTTCGTATTTCGAACAAAATGAGTTGAAATTGAATTTCGCCAAATTTGAATTATCGGCTTTTTGTAGTGCCCAAACCTGGAGGTAAATTGCCTCCTCGTTTAGGTCGTCGTAATCTAAAATACGCTGAGCAACTTTATCTACTTCTTGAAGTTTATTTTCTTTTTTATAAATAGTGGCCAGTTTTAATAAATTGTCAATTACCTGGTTGCCAGTAAATCCGCGTATGTCATCGAGCCAAAGCCATTCTATTCCTTTTAACAAGCGTCCTCTTTTTACCAAATGAAAAAACATTTCATGTTGCTGGCGGGTCATTCCTTCCGGAATTTCACAAAGTTTAAAAGCTTCAATGTAGTCGCAGAAAAAAGATTCAGCAGATTGTAACTGCAAATATCCACCGTTTGAAAGAATTTCAACCTGATTAAACTGAACCAGAATCTTTCGAAGTTTATTTAAAGTAACTGCACGGTTATTGGCTACTTTTTTGGCGTCAATGCCATGCCACAATGTTTCGTTTACCTCAGCAATTGGAGCACCTATCCCATTTTTCAGGGTATGAATTACAGTATAAACCAGTAGCTCTTTTACTTTCGGAGTAAATAGGTTCGAAATATTTCCGCCATCAGGATTAGTGGCCTTAAACTCACCAAAAAACTGAATTTGGTTTTTGCTTGGCATTTGAATTTTTTCAGGCGAAAAGCTCTCTTTTTTTATTCGAATTTTACGGCGACTAATCCACAATACAAGTAAGATAAATAATAAGGAAATGGCACCAATGGCAATGTTTTCTGCATTTGCTGTAAATATATCCTCCTTTACTTCTGCTTGTTCCAAAAGAATTTCTTCGTCAGAAAATAGTCGTGTAATTTCTTCGTTACCCAGCGGTCGGTTCCAAATGTTTAAATTGTCGATGTAACCACGTAAACTTGCTCCTGCCGAAAGGGCACTTCCAATATGTAAATCACTGCTGCCCGAATAAGCAGGATGTCCATCGGAGCCACCCACAAACTGGCCGTTAACAAAAATTGCCTGCTCGCCCGTTTCAATTATGTAGCGCCAGGTAAGATGATACCATGCATTATTTAGGAGTACTTCTTCCGACATATAATCATTAGCCCATAAACCAAAATAGGGATGTCCTGATCGTAAAACCAAATGTAACCCACGACGATAACCGGTCTCGTCGTTACCCAAAACCGCATTGTCGCCAAACTCCAGAATATCGGTGAATTTTACAAAGCAGCTTACTGTAAAACTGCTATTCGGAAGACCATATAAATTGGGATTACCTAAAGTCACATTCGAATTTTCAGGAAGACGTAACACACTTCCCCGGTCAATGTCCTGGCTAAACGAAAAACCCCTCCCTTCAAATGTTCGTTCTGGGTTTACAAAATCTTTAACCGATTCCTCAAAATGAAAAATGGCCATTATTCCTTCACTCAAACTTAAAGGACTGGCGAAAATGGAATAGTTCTCTGGAACCTGCATCTCATTTGTAATAATCAACTGTTCCGGACTCATACTATAACCAGGCGCAAATGGCGTAAGAATTATCTCTTCACCGCCACGAATGGGAAAGCTAAACTTACCTCCAGTAATAAGTACATCAGCATTTTTCCAATAAACACGCTCCAGGTTTTTTCCGGTAGTGCGCACCAAACCTTTAATCGCATCGAAAGAGTTTAGCTGATCAGCAATAAAGTCGAAGCTGTAAATACTGCTTCCAACTGAAATGAAATTGGGCTTTTTCCCAACCTTAGTCCAGCTATCAAGCAAGAAATTAATATAATCAGGAACCAAGTTGCTGTTTAACTGACTTGTATTTGCACCAATTGGCAAACGATTAAAGTTATTGACTTTAAACAGTTCTTTGTTAATGTTCGATTCTTTATGGAGCAAAGCTGAATTTGGTGTTATGCGACTTGCTCCAATCTGTAATGCATAATCTTGTAAATGATGTAAAATACGACTCTCGTTGCTGATTTCGCCATTTACAAAAAATATTATTCGGCGGTTTGCTTGCACCAGATATTCGGTAGAAGGCCATTTTTCTCCTTGAGGTAAATAGAAGATTTGAGACGAAACGGTGGAGCTATTTATTATCGAATCGAGCAGGTGTACATCTCCATTATAATTAATGAAAACTGGAAGAATTCGTGATTCATTCTCAGCTATTATCGGCTCAATCTTCTCTAACATGGAAAACAGAGCATATTGAGTATTACTCAATACTGGATTATTTCCAAGGCTATCAGTAACAATATCGAATTCGATTCCAATCCATTGGTTCTTCTTAATAAAGTCCCAAAGCCGAGCATTTTTATAATCATAAGAACTTACTTTGGCAACGATGTACGATTGATTGGAGAAGTCTTCGGCTTTTGTTGGCAGCGCCAAAACTGCCAATAGTAGACCGACGAGAAGAATGATATTTTTAGCCTTTTTATACAACTTTAAATTTGAAAATTAAGAGCTGATAAGCACTTAATTTGATATTATTTTATGTCCAAATATATTAATTTTCATTCGAAACTAATATTTTTTCATTATTTTTATTTGAATGAAACTTATTTTAGTTCAAATACTTACGATAAAAATTAAGAGTAAATTAAGGTGATGTTAAGGGCTTGTTGCGCATTGTATTAAGCTTTAGCTAATTACACGCGTGTATACTTGTGGCTCAAATTAACTTTTAGCATGGCTGACAAAACGATCAAACGGAAACACTATCTGTTGTTTATTGCGGGAGGATTAAGTGTAATCCTGTTTTTACTACTTTTTAATAAAACGGTTCATTATACTTCAACTAACGAGTTTTGTAATTCATGTCACGTACACGACCATGCTGAAGTAAGCTGGAAATTGTCGCCTCACCATAATACACAAAGTGGTGTGTCAGTAAATTGTGTCGATTGCCACCTGCCCCCGGAAGACCAAACAGCTCGTTTTTTAACACGTAAAGCTTATCATGGTTTTAAAGATTTATATGCTTACCTAACTTTGGAACCTGAAGAAATTGATTGGGCAGCCAAACGTTCAAATGAAGCTGCTAAACATTTTGTTTACGAAGACGGCTGTATTAAATGCCACACAAATATGTTTCCTGCAAGCTTAAACGAAAAAGGTAGCCAGCAACATATTAAATATATGCGCGATCCTGAAAATAGTTCTTGTTTACAATGTCATCATAATGTAGGACATTACCGTGGTGAGGTTAATTTAATGGAAGAAGAAGAGGCGACTGGTCCAAAAGAAATTTATGCTGAATTAACAAAGGTTACCGAGTTTAAAACATTCGAGGAAAAACTACCAGGAACTTCGGTTTCGTTTAAAATGGTTGCCATACCTGGTGGACAATTTAAAATGGGTAGTCCAGTTGATGAAGTCTACCGTGGTAGGGATGAAGGACCAGCCAGAGATGTTGAAGTAAATAAATTCTGGATGGCTGAGATAGAAGTGAGCTGGACTGAATACCTGGCATTTTTTGGTGCAACGGGTTCGCAAGGACGTAAAGAAGCGGTTGAGGTTGATGAAGAAACTGATGGTGTTTCAGGAGCTACTCCGCCGTGGGGTGCACCCGACCAGGGCTGGGGAAAAGGAACACGCCCTGCTATTACGATGAGTCATCTTGCCGCCGAAACCTACTGTCGCTGGTTAACACAGGAAACTGGAAGAAAATACCGCTTGCCAACTGAGGCTGAGTGGGAATATGCTGCAAGAGCCGGAACACAAACGCCATATTTCTTTGAAGGTTCGCCTAAAGATTATGAGGCCGATGGTTTCTTGAAGAAATTATTTGGCTCGAATACTGAAGTGATTGATAAGTTTGCCATATCGCATTTAAATAGCCCAAGCAAAACGCAAAAACCCGAAAGTGTTGAAGCCAATGCATTTGGTTTGAAAAACATGTTGGGTAATGTTGCCGAATTCTGTTTAGATTTTTACGACCCTAAGGTTTACGGTAAATATCCAAAAGGACTTGTTAAAAATCCACGAGGACCAAGAAACGGAGCAGAACATGTTGTTCGGGGAGGTTCATTTAAAAACTCGCCAAAAGACTTGCGTGCTGCACGTCGTGACTTTACAAAAACGGAAGCCTGGTTAGTTACCGACCCACAAATTCCGAAGAGTATTTGGTGGTATTCCGATACTAAAAGTGTTGGATTTAGAGTGGTTTGCGAGTACGATGAGAAAACAATTAATCAGTAAACAATTAAATCAAAAATATTATGAATAAGAATCAACTATCACGCAGGAATTTTCTAGGAAAATCGGCATTAATTGGAGCGGCAAGTGTTGCAGGAATTAGTGCTTTAAGTTCTTGCGCAAAAAAAACAAAAGAAGTTGATTATGAATTTCCTCCTTTGTTGGACAAAGCTCCTGATGGTAAAAAGCTAAGAGCCGGTTTGGTTGGCTGTGGTAATCGAGGAACAGGTGCTGCTCTTAATTTTATAGCTGCCGGCAACGATTTACATTTGGTTGCTTTGGCTGATGTATTTGAAGACAAAGTTTGGGACAGCAGAAAAAAATTAGCCAAACAACGTGTTGAAGTTCCTGAGAAAAATTGTTTCTGGGGATTCGATGCCTATAAAAGCTTGTTGGAACTTGATATAGATGTGGTTATTTTGGCTACACCTCCTCATTTCCGTCCAGCGCATTTCGATGCTGCGGTGCAGGCAAAAAAACACGTATTTCTTGAAAAACCGGTTTGTGTTGACCCTGTTGGTGCACGCCAGATTATGGCTACTGCTAAGAAAGCAGAGAATATTGGTTTGACTGTAATTACCGGAACACAGCGTCGTCATCAGCGCGATTACATTGAAACCTACAAACAAGTTGCACAGGGTGCCATTGGCGATTTAACTGCGGCAAAAGCATTTTGGATGCAATCACACGTTTGGTTCCGTACCCGCGAAGAAAATTGGACAGACATGGAATACATGATGCGCAACTGGAATAACTTCTGTTGGTTGGGTGGCGATCATATTTTAGATACCCACGTTCATAATATTGACATTATTAATTGGTTTATGGGAAAACATCCTGTTGAAGCCGTTGGTTTTGGGGGTAGAGCACGAAGATTAACAGGTGACCAATATGATTTCTATAGTATTGATTTTGATTTTGGAAATGGAGCGTTTTCGCACAGTTTCTCCCGCCAAATGGATGGATGTGCGAACCAGCTTGGCGAGCGTATAATGGGAACCGAAGGATATACAAACTGTAAAAACACGATTTATAATCCTGATGGTTCGATTAAGTGGACTTACGAATATCCTAAAAACAAGGATGGACGTTCAACGGGTGTTGTAAAAGTTTCACCATATGTACAGGAACACATTCACCTTGTAACTTCAATACGTACGAATAAACCGGTAGTTGAAGCTGAACGTACTGCAATTTCTACACTTACAGCAATAATGGGTAGAACTTCAGCATACACTGGGCAAAAAATTACCTGGGACGATATGATGAAATCAACTGAAAAATTAGGTCCGGATACATACCACATGGGCAATGTTGATACTGAATATCCTGTACCTGTTCCGGGAATACAACATAAAGCATAAAATGATAAATATGATTTCCGTAGTAATACCATTATTAAACGAAAGTACTTTGATTGTCCGCCTGGTTGGCGAGGTGGCTAAAAATTTGCGAGCCATTGGCGAGGCTTTCGAAATAGTGTGTGTCGACGACGGAAGTACAGATGATACAGTTGAAAAACTCCTTCAGTTTCAAAAAGAAAACAAAGAACTGAAGGTGGTTTCTTTATCGCGAAACTTTGGTTTGCAACCGGCTTTAACCGCGGGTTTGGAATATGCCAAAGGCGATTATGTGGTAATAATGGATGGTGATTTTCAAGACCCTCCGGAAGTAATTCCACAACTGTTCTCAAAAATAATAGAGACTAAAGGTGATGTGGTTTCGGCAGTTCGCAGTCAACGAAAGGAAAAACTTAGTAAGCGCTTTTACATCAACGTTTTCCATAAGATATTTAAGAATATTACTGAAGGTGACCAGGTTGAGCAAACCGGCAACTTTAGCATTTTAAGCCGAAAGGCTGTTGATGCTATTTTGAAATTTTCGGAGCATAACCGCTACTTCCCGGGTATTCGGAATTTTATTGGTTTTCAGCATGATTTTGTTGAATACAACCGCCCCGACCGTTTGGAAGGCGAAGCTAAAATGAGCCGCAAAATGTTGTTTGCATTGGCTGCCGATGCCATTTATTCCTTTTCGAAGTGGCCCATTAAAGCTTGTTTATATTTAGGCTTGCTCGGAATTGTGATTTTTTTGTTAGCAATAGTTTATACGCTGGTTTCGAAGTTTACTGGTTTGGCACCAATTGGGTGGTCGTCGATGTTTTTGGCAGTCAGTTTTTTTGGATCGATTCAGCTAACGTTTTTGGGCTTAATAGGCGAATACGTTTATCGCATTTACAAAGAGGTGCAAAAGCGCCCTATTTATTTGGTGAAAGAGATTTATGAGTAAAATAGTTGACATATTAACTGCACGAAATGTGTTTGTTGCAAGCCTGGTTTTGGCGGCAATACTACTCGCATTTTTGGCGCCTAAGGCAGCAGTAAATGTCGACGAAATGTTGCATTACCCACATGCAAAAAAAGTGGTTAACTGGTATTTTACTGGTGGTGAAGATCTTTCATGTTTAAACTCGCCAGATAATTTACAATATTACGGGCAGTCGGTTGATAATTTTACTGCACTTGTAAATCGTGTTTTCTCAATCGAAAATGAATTTATTACCCGCCATTTTACCGGTGCTTTCTTTTTCTTATTGTTGCTGTTTTTTAGCGGATTAATTGGCAAGCGATTAACTGGTTCGTATTGGGTTTCGGTTATTGTGGTTGTTTCAATGTTGCTAACGCCGCGTTTGTTTGGTCAGGCTTTTGGAAACTTAAAAGATATTCCGTTTGCTGCAGGATATGTGGCAGGCATTTATTTCATACTTAAATTTTTAAAAGAACTACCGACTCCAAAATGGTCTACTGCAGTTTACTTGGGTTTAGCTATTGCTTTTACCTGTTCGGTACGAATTGGTGGTTTAATATTGTTCGCTTACCTGGGTTTAGGTTTGGCAAGCATTGTAGTTTTGAAGCCTTTTTTACTTAAATATATCGTTACAACTAAATCTTGTTTTGTAAGGTTAATGGGCCAGGGAATTATAATAGCATTTATCGGCTATTTTGCTGGTTTGTTATTTTGGCCCTATGCCTTGCAGAATGTGACATCCAATCCGATTGAAAGCTTATCGGTTATGGAGCATTACAAAGTAAGTATCAAGCAACTTTTCGAAGGCGAAGTTATTTGGAGTTCGCATTTACCATGGAATTATTTGGTGAAGTGGATTGCAATATCAACCCCGGAATTCCTACTTCTGGGTATTATATATTTTATAGCCTTTTTAACCTATAAGTTTTCTAAGCCAATGAGTGAACAACTCTTTTTTGAGTTGTTCCTCATTTTTACTTTGCTTTTCCCAATTGTATATGTTATTGCAATTGGTTCGAATCTTTACAGCGGAATAAGGCAAATGCTTTTTGTAGTTCCAATATTGGTGATTTTGGCTTCCATAGGATTTTACGCTGTTCTTAAATTAAAAATTCAAAAGAAATTCAAAATAGCTGCTACACTATCGGTGGTGGTATTAATGCTCATGCCTTTAATGCATCAAGCGAGTACTTTCCCTGCTGATTATATTTATTTTAATACGGTTTCGGGAGGAAATACAAAAGCCTGGAGTAATTACGAATACGATTACTATTTCCACGGAATGAAAGAAGCTACAGATTATTTGATAGCTGAAATCGGAAATGAAAAGGCAGTGGTTGCAATGAATACGCAATTACCTAATTATTTTGAGAAAATAGACAACATTGATTCTAAATATACACGTTATCTGGAAAGAAGCTCGTATGATTGGGATTATGGGATTTTTGGGGTGAACTACATTCATCCCTGGCAGTTAAAAAATGATACCTGGCAATCAACCAAAATCATTAAAACCTTTTATCATCAGGGAAACCCGCTAGTGGTTTTGATGAAACGTGGCGATAAAAACGATTTAACTGGTATACAGCAAATTAAAAATAGAAATTGGGTTGAAGGAGAAAAGACCTTAGGAAAGGCGTTAAAAGCCGACCCCAATAATGTTTGGTTATATGTAAATTTGGCAAATGCAAAATTGGCTCAAAACCAATTTAATGCATGTGATGCTTTGATAGAAAAGGGTAGGGCAATACATCCGAAATATGAACCGTTTTATTTGCTCGAAGCACAAAAGCTTTACAATCAGGAGAAATATGGCGAATCGTTAGTAGTTTTGAACGAGTTGACGAAAGTAAATCCTCGTTATAGAAATGCGGCACCGCTTTTAAAACAAGTAAAAGAAAAGTTATCTCGGTGAGGTGTAGATTTTAATTAAAAATTATTTTAACGAATTGATTACGTGCATTTAACGGCTATTTAATAATTAGAATTAGTTTTGTAGAAATAAAATTTGAAAAATATTATTAATAACTATAAAGAATAAAAAGATGAAAAGAGTAATTGCAATTATCGGATTGTTTATCATGAGTTTACCGACCTTATTAATGGCACAAGATGGTACTTACATTGATAACTTGGGAGCTCAGGACAGTTCGTATATGGATGAAGATTTATTAGCCGATGTTGGTACACAGT
>JAUVDE010000241.1 GCA_030595485.1 Draconibacterium sp. | reverse complement strand
AATATTCACATTTCCGATGTTGATGCGTATCCAATCCCAACAAAAGACATACTAACAATTTCCCTTCCGGGCGTTAAGTCAATGGAAACGCTGAATTACCAATTCTATTCAATTTCTTCAAGTCTAGTAAAGTCGGGAAGTTTTGTTAAAACAGATGACACGCATTCATTCGATATTTCTGAATTCGAAACGGGCACTTATTTACTAAGGTTAACAAACAATGATGGTAAAATGTACCGAATAAAACTGATAAAAAATTAAGGAACAAACCATGCTAAAATGCAATTAAGAAATAGTCTCCTGTTTTTATTATTAATTCAAATTTTCTCATTCCATGGAAAGGGCAAAACATTTCTGATTTTTCAACAGAACTACCCTTAATTATTATTAACACCAATGGAAGAACAATCGTAGATGAGCCAAAAGTAATGGCAGACATGAAGATAATATCCAATAAGAGTGGATTAAATAAATATAACGATACTGCAAATGAATACAATGGTAGAATTGGAATTGAACTTCGGGGCAGTTCATCACAAAATTATCCCCAAAAACCGTTTGCCATAGAAACCAGAACCTCTGGTGGGTTAAACAATAATGTATCATTACTTGGAATGCCCGAAGAGAACGATTGGATCTTGCTTTCGCATTACAACGACAAATCATTAATGCGCAACATCCTGGGATATCGTTTATTTGAAAAAATGGGGAACTATGCCCCACGTGCACACTTGGTTGATGTAATAATTAACGATTCGTACCAAGGTATTTATTTGTTGGTAGAGAAAATAAAACGTGATAAAAACAGGGTTGATATTGCCAAACTAAAGGAGGATGACAATGCGGGTGAAGAGTTAACCGGGGGATATATTTTCAAAATTGATTATTGGAACAATAACGACAGCTGGCTATCACCCTATTCACCCATAAACCATCCTGATTATAAAGTGCATTTTGTATATCATGACCCAAAATCGGATGAACTAACCACACAACAAAAAAACTACATAGAGCAGTACGTAACTCAATTTGAGGACAAACTATATAGTGCGGGCTACGACAATCCTACAAGTGGTTATTCCAAATACATTGATGTGGAAAGCTTTATTGACTATTTTATCGTTAGCGAAATTTCCAGAAACAACGATGGTTTTAAAAAGAGTCGCTATTTTCATAAAGATAAAAACGGTAAAATTACTGCCGGTCCTTCTTGGGATTTTGATTGGGCCTGGAAAAACATTAACGAATGCTACATTTTTAAAGCGACTGATGGTTCTGGTTGGTCGTACAAAGTTAATAGTTGTAAGCCTGGAGTAAAATCACCAGGATGGATGACACGCCTGTTTTACGACACGGAATTTAAAAACCAAACCAGTTGCAGATACTATAATGCACGTAAAAATACGCTTAGCAATGAATATATTTTCGGACTCATTGATTCGGTTTATAATGAAGTTAAAAATCCTCAGGTTAAACATTTTCAGAAATGGAATATTTTAGGTAGAAATGTTGGTGCACCCGAAGTCGATGCGCAACCATCGAGCTACGAAGGTGAAGTGGAGAAACTAAAAAATTGGATTTCCATACGACTGGAATGGTTAGATGCAAATATGCTAGGAAACTGCAGCCTAACTGATGTGGCATTTAATGAAACCACGCCTGAAATTGTTTTATGGCCTAACCCATCAACCATGGCGCTTAACTTAAAGTCACCAACTGAAATTACCAAAGTACAAATCTATCACATTACTGGAACCTTAATAAAAAGTAAGTCGATAAACGCTAGCTATTGCAATTTGAATATTGAAACGTTAGAACAAGGTTATTATCTGACGCAAATAGAATTAAAAAATGGCCAAACTGTGGTAAAAAAGTTTCTTAAAAATTGATAAAACAATTGAGCACAATTCTTAACATAGAAAATTAAATTATCAAAATGTAAATTTGTAGTTTCGTAGTAAACAATAAGAACAAAATTATAGCCATGAAAACAATAACCTTCTTACTCATTTTTGTAATCCCTTTTTATCTTTTTGCCAATAATAATCAACAGAAAAAACCAGGTTACAACGAAGGTGGCATTATCAGTTTAAACAATGATACAATTGCTGCCAGCATAAAAATGGAAAATATTTTAAAGCTTCAATCCGAAGTGAAATTCATCGATGCTGGTGGGAAAAAGAAATCGTTCAAACCAGGACTAATTAGTGGCTATTTCATTGAAACTGAAAATGGAAGAGTGAACTTTGAAAGTCGTGACGATATTCGCATCAGTGTTTTCCCATCAAAAAATGGAGATTTTGTACTTCGTTTAACTGATGACATTTACCCCTTATATTACTATGTTACAACAAAAATGAAAAATACTGGTATCGAATCGGAAATGAAGGAAATACCTCATTACCTTGTTCGTATGGACTACAGATGGTATCATTATGAAAAAAGCAGTTTTAAAACTTGCACAAAAATATTTAAAGAAAATAAAGGACTTGTAAAAGACATCGAAAATGGTCGTTATTCTTTTAGCGATTTCCCGGAAATTATAGATCGCTATTGTCTATCGATAAAAGCAAAAAATCAATAAGCGCATAAAAAATCCCAAAAGACTTCATTCTATTTTTTGATACTTTTGTGGCAAAGAAAAATAAATACGATTTTGGAACCACTATTATTAAGTACCGCCTATTTTGCACCCGTGCATTTTTATGCCCGTTATATTCACCACCCCGAAGTTTACATCGAGCAATTTGAGCATTTTAATAAACAAACATTTCGTAACCGCTGCGTAATTTCTGGTGGAAACGGATTAATATCATTGGTCGTGCCTGTCGTTAAAGGTCGTGGCCCCAAAGTACTAATTAAAGATTTACGGCTTTCGTACGATATGAATTGGCAGCGCAACCAGTGGCAAACCATTGTTTCGGCGTATAATTCATCACCCTATTTCGAATATTATCAAGATGAATTAAAACCTTTTTTTGTAAATAAATTCGAATTCTTGTTCGACTTTAACATGCAAATTCACAAAACAATTTGCGATTTCCTGGAGCTAGAAAACCGGGCAAAATTAAGCACCAATTTTGAAGCGGTTCCTGAAGGAACACTTAATTTCCGAGATATAATTTCGCCAAAGAACAAAACGAAACCGGATATTGACTTTAAACCTGTGGTGTACACCCAGGTATTCACCGAGAAATTTGGCTTTCTTCCCAACTTAAGTATTCTCGATTTACTTTTTAACGAAGGCCCAAATGCATACACTATTTTAGAAGATAGCATTCAAAAACAGACTAAAAGAGAGCTTTGATCTTCAACTTCTATCTTCCAACTTCTAACTCCTGTCTTCTCACTTTTCTTTTAAATTTCTTTTTAGTAATCTTGTAGAAAATACCTAAAACTAATTAAAATGAGAATTAAAATTCTGATGCTGCTTGTTGCAGTTCTAATTTCCGGCATTTCGTGTGCTCAAAAAAAGCAATCTGAGTTTAAAGAACCTTTGAACATTTTGGTGTTTAGCAAAACCAGTGGTTTTCGCCATGCCTCCATTTCATCGGGCTTAAAAATGCTTTACGACCAGAGTAAAGGACAAAACTGGGTAATTACAGTTACAGAAGATGCTTCGTTATTACGCGACGATTTACTGGCAAAAATGGATGTGGCCGTTTTTCTTAATCCTACAGGCGATGCGATTTGTGAAACAGGACAAGCAGCCTTCGAAAAATTTATGAAAAGTGGGAAAGGGTTTGTTGGCATTCATGCTGCTGCCGATTTTGAATACGAATGGGAGTTTTACGGCGATCTTGTTGGAGCCTATTTTCGTACACATCCACCTGCACAAAAAGCAACTGTTATTTTCGAAAACTACAACCACCCGGCAATGAAACCTTTTGAAGGCAAAAAGACATACACTACGGTTGACGAATGGTATTCATTCAAAAAAAGCCCCCGCGAAAATGTAAACGTACTGGCTCGTTTAGACGAAAGTACCGTTAAAAGGCAAAAGGACGACACATGGAAAATGGGCGACCATCCGCTAATCTGGTGGACAGATAAAAATGATATTCGTTCGTTTTATACTGTATTTGGCCACACACACGAAGCTTTTCAAGACCGTTTAGTTAAAGACCATATCACAAATGCAATTAACTGGGCTGGTAAACGAATTGATTAATATTTTGGATTATTAAACAGAAGAGGCTGTATCAAAAGTATTATTCTTTGTCTTTTTGTCATGTTGAGCGTAGTCGAAACATCTCTTTTTCAAAACAATAGATTCTTCGACTACGCCCAGAATGACATCCAAGGTGACTTTTGATACGACCTCTTTTCAATTAAAAAGGTATGAAATATATTAGCATCCTTATTTTAGTTCTATTTTTCTCTTGTACTGAAAAAGAAAAACTAGTAAGTAATATTATTCCGCAACCCAATAGTTTACAAACCCAAGTAGGAGCCTTCAAGCTTCAGGAAAATTTTACAATTGGATTTTCAAATTTAAATCTTGAAGGAATTGCCCAAAGGTTTATCAATGATGTAAAACCTCAATTTACAGTTCAAATAACTGAATTGAAGGCTGCTGACATTAAAATAATACTATCTGAAACTGGAGATGGCCATGAATCTTATTCTTTGGTTTCATCAAAAAATAATTGTGTTATTTCTGCAGGTACCGAAACTGGCTTGTTTTACGGACTTCAATCTTTAAAACAACTCTTACTTTTTTCTCAAACCGAGAATGGGGTAACAAAACTTCCGTTGGTAGAAATTACAGATTCTCCACGTTTTGGCTGGCGCGGATTAATGCTGGATGAGTCGCGCTATTTTTTCGGAGTAGAAAAGGTAAAGCAACTATTGGATTTAATGGCCATGCATAAATTAAATGTGTTTCACTGGCATTTAACCGATGTTCCGGGCTGGAGGATTGAGATTAAACAATACCCACTTTTAACCGAAGTTGGAGCTAAAGGAAATGACATTAATCCTGATGCCCCTGCACAATTTTATACGCAAAACGAAATCCGTGAAATTGTACAGTATGCCTCGGAGCGTCATATTGAAGTAATACCGGAAATTGACATGCCCGGTCATGCCCGTGCTGCGAATCTTGCCTATCCAGAGTTTTCGGGTGGAGGTTCGAAATCGCATCCAGAATTTACCTTTAATCCCGGTTACGAAGGAACATACAAATATCTTACAAATATTTTACGTGAAGTTACAAGCTTATTTCCATCGAAATATATCCATTTAGGTGGTGACGAGGTGCATTTCGGAAACGAAAGCTGGAATACAAATCGGCATGTAAAACGTTTAATGAAACAAGAAAACCTAAAGGATCTGCGTGAGGTTGAATCCTATTTTATTCATCGAATGGCAGACTCAATAAAGAGTTTGGATAAAACAGTAATAGGTTGGGACGAGATTGTGGATTTTGGTCTGGAACAGGAAAATTCGGTAGTAATGTGGTGGCGACACGACAGAGGCTATGTTCTTGAAAATGCGCTCAACAAAGAATACAACGTTGTTCTTTGTCCACGAATTCCGCTGTATTTTGATTTCGACCAAGACAAATTGCACAAAAACGGTCGCAAATGGGGAGGAGCTTTTAGCCCAATGGAAATGATTCATGCTTTTCATCCCGACACCTTGGCAGGCTTTTCAGAAAATGAGCGTTTCGTTCCTGGAATTCAGGCGAATATTTGGACGGA
>JAUVDE010000386.1 GCA_030595485.1 Draconibacterium sp. | reverse complement strand
ACTGTAATAATAAGCTAAATCAAAAACTAAACGGTTTCTGAAAAAACTAAGGTTGGTTCCAATTTCCCACGAACTGGTTTCCTCAGGTTTTAAATCGTAATAGGGCAATTGTCCGCCTATTGATGCCTGTGGAAATTCGGTTTGTGTTTGCCAAATGGTATAATATTGTTCTATTTGATATGGGCTTGTGTCGTTCCCTACTTTTGCAAAGGATGCCCTTAATTTTCCACTAGTAAATATGTCTTTATTTACGTTTAACAGCTCTGAAAACATAAAGCTTACATTCTCGGAATGATAAAAGTAGGAATTGTTCTCTAAAGGAAGTGTTGAAGACCAGTCGTTTCGGGCTGTTAAATCTAAATATAGAAAGTTTTTATATGAAAAGGTTCCTAAGCCATATGCCGAATACACTGCTTTACTCGAATAATATTCGCCTGTGCCATAACCCTTGTAATTTGAAATGTGATAGAAGTCCGGAATTCTCATAGAGTATCCACTTTGAGACATGGATAGGTTTTCGTTGAACCTATAGTTGCCGCCCAAGCTCACGTTAATTTTAAAATCGTCCAATTCTTTGTCGAAGGCTAGCAATACATCAGTATTCCATTCAATTATATTATGCATCGATTGCGACATTCTACCTTGTCCACTTTCCATGTTTGGACGCCCCGGGTCTTCACTACTTCTATTTCTTCTGTTTGAAAAATCAAATCCGGTTCTTCCCATCAAACTTAAATTATTTAGTAGGTCCCATTTTGCTTGGAACATAGCCTGAATACGGTGTTTTTCGTCAGAGTTTCTTTTATGTTCCAATATCCAGTATGGGTTACTAAATGTGTTATCAGTGGTCCATTTCATTTCGTTGCCATCTTTATCGCTAATATTATTCCTCAACGATTCTAAGGTTAAATTACGGGGCATAATTCCAATTGCCTGAACAATATTAGCACCATCTTCAGCCAGATATGGTCTGTTTTCCACTTTCGAGCGGATGTAAGTCAGCTTAGTGTCAAAGCCAAATTTTTCACTAAGTTGAGACATTCCCCGAAGATTAATGGTTTGTCTTTTTAACCCATTATTGGGCATAATTCCATTTGAATTTTGGCTGGTAATAGAGGCCCGAAAAGTTGATTCTTCATTTCCACCACTAAGTGCAATCGAATTTACAAACGAAGAGCCGGTTCTGAAAAATTCTTTATAAGGATCGGGTTGAGGTACTAAAGGAGCTTCTTTACCTGTCCAGTCTATTTCAGTTTGACCTTCCATTTTAGGTCCAAAACTCCAAATCCATGGATAATCTTGCAGGGGTGCAGGAGGATTTCCGGCTAACCCAGGGTAGTCGCCAAACGAACCATGTGCATATTCATTTTGAAAGTCGGGAGTTACCATTGGTGTTTCTATGGTATAACCCGACGATACCATAACGCCAATACCCTTTCTGTTTTTCCCTTTTTTTGTGGTAATTAGTATAACGCCATTCGCTCCTCTGGAACCATAAGCTGCTGCTGCTCCGGCTCCCTTTAATACCGACATGGATTCAATATCTTCCGGATTCAGATCAGACAAGGCATCGCCGCTATCTGTTCCTCCCCATCGGCCACCGCCGCCATAGTCTGAGTCCATTGGAATACCATCGATAACAAAAAGAGGACGGTTGTTGCCGAGCAAGGACGAAACTCCACGCAAAACAACGCGAGACGAGCCATCGACACCGGTTGGAGCTTTGGTAATTTGTAATCCGGCAACTTTACCGGCCAGCGAATTGATAGGATTATTTTCCTTTGCCCTGTTTATTTCTTCGCTTCCTATTTGGGTAACCGAATAACCTAACGAACTTTTATTTCGTTGAATGTTTAAGGCAGTAACAACAACTTCGTCGAGCGATTCAATATTCTCCTTTAGTTCTACATTCAGAATGTTTTTTCCGCCAACTGGAACATCTTTGGTTTCGAAACCAATAAAAGAGAATTGTAAAATGGTGTTTTCATCTGGTACTGAAATATTATAATTACCATCAATATCGGTGGTTACTCCTTTTGTGGTTCCTTTAATAATAACATTTACACCGGGCAGTCCCTGGGGCTCTTTGTCTGAAGTTACTTTTCCACTTACGTCGAGTGATTGATTGCCGTAATTTTTTGAATAAAGTTGAGTAGTAGATAATAACAATCCTACTATCAAGAATAGCGTTAGTTTCATCGATTTGATTTAAATAGGTTTTAGTTGTTGTGAAAAATACTCGGAATTGTAGCTAATAAACTAGATTGCCATATTTTTTTATATTTGGTAATTACTAGAATCCATATATTAAATTTTTGAGTTATTAATCCTTACAATTATAACTTTTTATTGGATACCTTCTCTTGACATATATCAAAATCTACCTATTTAGAATTGAAATACTCATTTATTCTTCTCAGCCATTTTTGAATACTTTTTAATGTAGATTTTGTGCATTATCCACGATTCAAATTTATTGATGTGTTTGGCACCTCCCAGAAATTCAGCTTCTATAAAAGCTTTGCATCCTTTTTCCAGCACCTGACAAACTACAAATGCTTCGTCTAAATCGCGCCCGGCACAAACGGCACCATGATTAGCGAGTAAAGCTGCATTTCTGCCACGCATGGCTTTTACAGTTGCTTTAACCAATTTACCAGTTGAAGGAAGTGCATAATCAGCACAGCGAACCGTTGGTCCAACAATCTGTGCTAAATCATCCAATACCGCAGGAACTTCTCTGCGTGCGGCAGCACAAGTCGAGGCATTCATTTGGTGGGTGTGAATAATGGAGTTAAACTCTTTTCTGTCGTTGTAAATGCCCGAGTGCATTTTATATTCCGATGAAGGTTTAATCCCGTCTTTGTCGTACTTATTGGTTTTAAAATTGATTAAAACCATGTCTGCCGGAGTTAAATCTTCGTAGAATTTACCACTTGGAGTAACCAACATTTCGCTGTCGTTTACTTTAAGGCTGATGTTTCCCCAGGTACGCGAAACCAAACCTTGTTCCACCAGTTTTAAACCGGCTTCAATCATTGCTTCTCTTTCTTTCTGATATTGTAATTCCATAATACTATTCTTTTGTCTCAAGTAATTTTAATCCGGTCTCAATTCTTTTTCAACTGAATTTTAGCTACTTGTTGTAAATCGTTTGGCATTTGCCCTTTGGTAAGCTCCTTTCAGGCTTTTGTAAACATCTTTATAGTTTGCAAATAATTCATCGTATATCGCTTTGTTCTCCACATTCGGTTTGAATATTTTTTCAGGCTTTACAATTTTATCAATTTCAGTAAAGTCTTTATAAATACCGGCTCCCACAAATGCACACATTGCTGCACCAATTGTTCCTGCCATGGTTGGCTGGTTAGTTGTTATTACGGTTCGCCCGGTAATGTCGGCAACCGTTTGCATCCACAAATTATTTTGCGAGCCGCCACCAATAAACCGAAACTCAGGAATATTGAATTTGAAATCTTTTTCGTAATTCTCAATAATCCAACGCAGGTTAAAACCAATTCCCTCAAAAAGAGCACGAATAA
>JAUVDE010000257.1 GCA_030595485.1 Draconibacterium sp. | reverse complement strand
ACATGAACGTGACCATGGATGATCTTCAAAAACAATTGGACCGTAATCTTGAAATGCTCAAAAAAATGAAGATTGAGCAAAAGCTGCAAGATGTAATTGATGAGATTAATAAAATGGCTGACGAAGAGGAAAAGTTGGCTCAGGAAGTAAGTGAACAAAAAAATTATGTGGAAGCGAAAGAACAGGTTGAACAAGATCAGAAAGACTTAAAAGATATGCAAGAGCGTATTAAAGATGCACTTGATATGAATAAAGAGCTGGAAAAACCCATGAATTTCGATGAGTTTAAGGAAGACTTTGAAGAGATTGATAAAAGTATGGAAGACAGCAAGGAAAGTCTGGATAAAAACAGCAAGAAAAAGTCTAGTTCGGGTTTAAAAAAGAACTCGGAACAAATGAAAAATATGGCATTTGGTATGCAACAAATGCTGGATATGAATTCGCAGGAGCAAAACCAGGAGAACATACAAAATTTACGGCAAATACTTAGTAATCTTATTCTGCTGTCGTTTACACAAGAAGAGGTGTTAAGCGAATTAGGTGGAATTAATGGTAAAGACCCTCGTTTGGTTCCGCTTAATCAGAAACAAAAAAGAATTGTTGACCAAAGTAAAATTGTTCGCGACTCATTGTACACATTAGCCATGCGTACTCCACAAATTACGAGTATGGTTAATAATGAACTGGTTTCATTAGAAATTAATCTTACCAAGGCTACGGAGCAAATGGAAGAAGCACTGTTTCCACAGGCACGCAGTAGTCAGCAATTTGTAGTTACAGCAGCAAATAATTTGGCGTTAATGTTAAACGAGTCTTTAGAGCAGCTAGAAAAACAACAAGCAGCCGGTAAACCGGGCGATCAACAATGCGAAAATCCTGGACAAGGGTCGAAACCCGGTTTGGGAAATATGAAGGAGCAATCGCAAAATATGAAACAACAGTTGCAACAAATGATTGATCAAATGAAAAAGGGTGGGCAACAAGGTATGAGCCAACAAATGGGAGAGAGCTTAATGCAACACGAAATGATGCAACAAATGCTTCGCGATATGATGAACAACGGAAGTGTGGGTAGTGAAGGAAAGAAAACCTTGCAACAAATTGATAATATGTTGGAGCAGAACCGAAAAGAATTGATGAATAAATCAATTAATGCACAAACTATTGTTCGTCAGAATTTAATAACCACTCGTTTACTCGAAGCTGAAAAGGCCGAATTGGAGCGTGAATTTGAAGATAAACGCGAATCGGAAAGCGCGGAAGATTTTTATAGTAACCCTGTTCAATTTTTTGAGTATAAGGAGAAAGAAAACTTTTCAATTGAGTATTTGAATAGAAACTCGCATAAATTAAATAACTTTTACAACCAGAAATACAAAGAGTATTTAAATAATATCCAGACTAAGTAGTGATTGCCTCTTCGCCCAACATATTAATAATCAGTTCAAAAGAATCGGAACTTCAACGAGTTGAGGAGTTTATAAATGAAGTATTTACTTTCTATAAATTTCCGAAAACTTGTTTTAATAAGGTGCTGCTTTGTATTTCGGAAGCAATTGTTAATGCTATTGCACACGGAAATAAGGGCGATCATCGAAAAAAAGTGGAACTTAGTGTCGATTGTAAAACACATTTAATTTCGGTTGTTATTACTGACGAAGGAGAAGGTTTCGACTTCACTTCATTACCCGATCCAACTCAAAAAGATAATCTGCTAAAAGAGTCGGGTAGGGGAATTCACATCATAAAAAGTATGGCTAAAACATTTTCTTTTAATGATAAAGGGAATAGTTTAGAATTTCAAATAGAGTGCGTTTAAGCGCTGTTTCCAAAAAAATACCCAACTTTGCACGAAATTTCTCATAAAGTTTAGAATAGAATGGAATTTTTCTTTGAAGATATTGAAGCCTTTGAGTTTCATGAAAATAACTTGTTAGATAGGGTTAAGTATTTGATTAATACTGAAATAAAGGAATTAGGTGACGTGTCAGTAATCTTCTGCTCCGATGATTATTTATTGGATGTAAATAAACAATACCTCAACCATAACTATTATACTGATATAATTACTTTCGATTATGTGGAGGATAAGGTAATTTCGGGCGATTTATTTATCAGTGTCGACCGGGTAAAGGAAAATGCTGTAGAATATGCCACAAGCGTAATTAGAGAGCTTTATCGCGTTGTTTTTCATGGTGTGCTTCATTTGGTTGGGTACAACGATAAAAGCGACGAAGAACAAGCTATAATGACCGAAAAAGAGAATTACTATTTAGGAGAAGTTGATTTTAAGGGGATGGAATTATGATACCAGATTACGATGTGATAGTTGTTGGTGGCGGACATGCGGGCTGTGAAGCTGCTGCTGCTGCTGCAAATTTAGGTTCGAAAACATTGTTGATTACAATGGACATGACCAAATATGGTCAGATGTCGTGTAATCCGGCAATGGGTGGAATTGCCAAGGGGCAAATTGTACGCGAAATTGATGCCTTAGGCGGGTATTCAGGAATTATTGCTGATAAAACTACCATTCAGTTTCGTATGTTAAACCGTTCCAAGGGACCGGCAATGTGGAGTCCACGTTCGCAAAACGACCGTTTTCGTTTTGTGGAAGAATGGAGAGATATTCTGGAGAGTAGAGAAAATCTGGATTTGTGGCAAGATGCTGTTACACAATTGATTATAGAAGATGAAATAATAAAGGGTGTAGTTACTAAAATTGGTATTGAGTTTAAGGCCAAAACAGTAGTACTAACAAATGGTACTTTTTTGAATGGGCTTATGCATATTGGCGCGGCGCAAATGAAAGGTGGACGAATTGGAGAAGCAGCTTCATATAATATTTCGGAGCAACTAATTGATGCAGGTTTTAAAACCGGAAGAATGAAGACTGGTACACCCGTTCGTATTGATGGAAGAAGTATTGATTTTGAAAAGTGTACGGAACAGAAAGGTGATGTTGGGCATTTCAAATTTTCCTATTTGCCAGGAACTGAAAGTAAATTAAAACAACGTTCGTGTTGGATTACACATACAAGTACCGATGTTCACGATGAACTTGCTAAAGGATTTGAAGAATCACCAATGTTCGATGGAACCATTAAAAGTACAGGTCCTCGTTATTGTCCGAGCATTGAATCGAAACTGATTACTTTTGCAGAAAAGGAACAACATCAGTTGTTTTTGGAACCGGAAGGCGAGAAAACGATAGAGTTTTATTTAAATGGTTTCTCATCATCACTTCCATGGGATGTTCAGTTAAAAGGTTTGCAAAAAATTGAAGGTTTAGAAAAGGCAAAAATTTTCCGACCTGGTTATGCAATCGAGTACGATTATTTTGAACCTACTCAGTTGAATCATACTTTGGAAACAAAAATAATTCAGAATTTATATTTTGCTGGTCAGATTAATGGAACAACGGGTTATGAAGAAGCAGGTGCCCAGGGAATTATTGCTGGAATAAATGCACATCTAAAATCTAACGGTGTTGAACATAATTATATTCTGAAACGGAATGAAGCATACATTGGTGTGCTGATTGACGATTTAGTTACGAAAGGAGTGGACGAACCTTATCGGATGTTTACGAGTAGAGCTGAATTTCGAATTTTACTTCGACAAGACAATGCCGACAGTCGTTTAACCGAAAAATCGCATAAAATCGGTTTGGCTTCGCTAGAACGTGTGAATTTGCTAAAGGAAAAAACAAGCCTAATTGCTGAAATAATACAATTTGCTAAAGACTTTTCAATTAAGCCACGTTTTGTAAATCAGTTACTTACGGATAAAGGGACTACAGAATTAAAACAAGGAGTTAAACTTTTTGACATTATTTTACGTCCTCAGATTTCGATATTTGATTTGATTGAAGTGATTACCCCGTTTAAAACGTTTCTAGAGAAGGTTCCAGAGAACAGAAGAATAGAAATAATTGAAGGAGCCGAAATTTCTATTAAATACGAAGGTTACATAAATAGAGAAAAACAACTTGCCGAAAAACTCGACAAGTTTGAAAGTATAAATATTGAAAATAAATTTAATTACAGCGAACTAAAATCGATTTCTACAGAAGCTCGTCAGAAGTTGGAAAAGATTAATCCGAAAACAATAGGACAAGCAAAACGAATTTCTGGAGTTAATCCTTCTGATATAAATGTGCTTTTAGTATTGTTAGGTCGCTAGTGTTTCACGTGGAACAAATCAAAAGTTTTATGGATTTAAAAAAAGAAATTAGAGAGATTCCTGATTACCCAAAAGAGGGAATTAACTTTAAAGATGTAACTACGCTTTTTAAAAACAAGGAAGCGATGAAATATGTAACCGATACAATTTCGGATAATTTCAAGGGAAAAGGTATTACAAAAGTAGTGGGTTTAGAAGCACGTGGATTTATTTTTGGCGGAGCAGTTGCCAATGAATTGGATGCAGGATTTGTTCCCATTCGTAAGAAAGGAAAATTGCCCAGTAAAATCGTTAGCGAAACCTACGATTTAGAATACGGAACCGACAGTGTTGAAATGCATGTTGATGCTTTAAGTAAAGATGATGTTGTGCTAATTCACGATGATTTATTGGCTACCGGAGGAACTGCAATGGCAGCTTTAAAATTGGCCCAGAAGTGTGGGGTAGAGAAAATTTACTTTAGTTTTTTATGCGATTTAGAATTTATTAATACACCGAATAAGGAGTTGTTAAAGGAATTTGAAACTCAGACTTTGGTGAAATATCAATAGTTGATTGAAGTATAAAACGGTAAATAAAAACATCGATGATCTGAAATCGCTAATTTCGGTTTTACCACACGCACCGGGTATTTATCAGTTTTTCGATAATAGCAATACCATTATTTATATTGGAAAAGCGAAGGACCTGCGCAAACGGGTCTATTCTTATTTTTCGAAACAACACGAGCATCGGAAAACTGCCTTGCTCGTTCGCAATATTGTGGATATAAAACACATGGTTGTTGCCACCGAGCAGGATGCTTTGTTGTTGGAAAACAATCTCATTAAAAAGTATCAGCCGCGTTATAATATTCGTTTAAAAGACGATAAAAGTTACCCTTGGATTTGCATAAAAAACGAACCGTTTCCACGGGTTTTTAGTACCCGTCATTTGGTAAAAGATGGATCTAAATATTTTGGCCCCTACACTTCTGTTTATACCGTTCGAACATTATTAGAATTGTTTAAATCGGAATATAAATTGCGTACTTGTAATTATAATCTCAGCGATGAGAATATAAAAAACGAAAAATATAAAGTTTGTTTAGAATACCACATTGGTAATTGTACCGGGCCTTGTGAAGGTCATATTTCTACTGAAAAATACAACGATGGAATTACTGATATTACTGATATTTTGAAAGGTAATGTTTCAGGTGTAGTTAAACATTTAAAGTCCTTAATGGCTAAAATGGCGGAGAATTTGAATTTTGAAGAAGCCATTAAAATTAAGGAGAAATATGATTCACTTAAA
>JAUVDE010000346.1 GCA_030595485.1 Draconibacterium sp. | reverse complement strand
GTTGCAATTCACCATTTTTAATCCAAAGAATTTCAATGCCCGATGTTCCGGTGTAAAAATGCCACATTTCATCCGACTTTATGCGATGAAATGAAGAGAATTCATCTCCTTCTAACAAATAATAAATAGCAGTGGAAACATTTCGTTCTCCCGAAAAACTATTGGATAAATACTCTTGTGAAATAAGATCTTCCGACCGATAAACTTCCTTAAACCAACCGCCCTCGGGATGCCGCTGTAGCTTAAGTTTTTCAATCCAGTAATTGGCCGGATTCATTAAATAAACATTTCAATTACAGCTCCAAAATAATCCTCGTCCCATCCATCGGAGATATTGCCATAGGCTTCGTCGGGAATATTTGTGTGTACTAATTCAACACTCGAACCTTTTTTATGCGGATGTATTTTTATGGTGACAATCGATTTTTCATCCGCCTCAAAAAACCACTCCTGAACAATCTTTTTATTTTTTTCAAATTCTAGATTAACACCTGTAATACTCCCACCCCACAACGAAAATTCAGTATTTGGTTCCAATTCCATCACCACATCTTCTCCGGTCCAAATCTCTAACATGCGTTTTTTTGTTAAAGCATTGTACACAAATTCAGGTTCGGTATTTATTGTATAATAGCGTTTAATCTCCTTCATAACTAATTGTTTTTTCAAATGTAGCTTTTTCTTTCGAAAATATATTAAACTGAATTTTAGGCTTTAACGTACGCGATGTGTTCGCATCACCTTCTTGTTAATTTTATAGGTAAAACCAATGCTGAAAAATTCTTTTATCTGCAATCTCGTTTCTTCTTTTGCATCTCCATTACTGTCCGTATACTTAAACATCACGTCATCGTCGTAAATAAAATGCACCATAAAACGCATGTCGATGTAATTGTTTATTTCCATTTTGAACAAGTTCTCCCAATTTATATCGTATTTCTTAAATGGGTCTTGATAGTTAATAAACATTTTATACTTGGTTTCGTACGAAATATCATCTCGAATTTGCACTTTATACTTTATCTCAGCGTTTAAACCTGGTTCCCAAAAGCTTTTCCTATCGGCATCAATACCATAAGCAGTTTGATCAATCATACTCGTATCGCGCACATAAAAATTCTTTAGTGTTAATGGCGATAGAAATATCGACAAGTCTTTGTCGGGTTTATAATCCAAACCTACTTTCAAGTACGTTTTTGAGGGAGCAAGAAAAGCCGAGATCGGTTTTTCACCCTCTTCTATAGGATATCTATATCCTTTAAAAAACTGAGTATTAAAGTTTAATTCACCACTGTAATACCATTTTTTAAATGCACTTAAGCCATATCGCGATGTTATTTCAAATTTATCGTCATTCTTTTGTATATTTTCCTCGCTGCCTCCGGGCCGAATCCAACCATTTCTTATTTCTCCTGTGTTCTCCCACTTAATTTTTCCGTCTTTTCTCGAATAATTGGCAAAGCCTTTTAATACGATTAAACTCGCGATAGCGCTTTTACCCCCCTTTTTCCAATTCTCCAGATAAGTCTGCGTAAATCCTGCACTTCCCTCTCCTCCAATTCGCCAAGGTGTTTCTAACTCGTAACTATTACCAACTTTATTAAATCGATTGTCCTTTACTTTTAGCGTTTCAAAATCGAAACCAACCGTTTCTTTTTCTTTAAATCGCGAGAAAGTAACACCATCGTCAATTAACATATGGATGCTTCGTTTGTCAGTATTCTTTACCAAGATTCTAAGCGAATCATTTTGCTCATTTTTTAGCCAAATCCTCGAGAAACGTTCATTGCCGTTTTGCAGCCTAATTTCTTCGGTTTGCCCAGCCAGGTTAGTAATTGAAATTCGTGTGGTATCGATAAAATCGGCATATTCAGTTAAAACATCAATTACTGCTTTTATCGAATCATTTACTTCTGCAACAACCACATCGTTGTATGTTTTTAAGGCCATATAATTACCCACCCGAACCTGGTCTTTATAACGTTTAATTCTAAAAGTCAGTCCTTCCTGATATCGCTGCTGACGATATTCGCGCACTACTGCATTTATATGAACCGCTTTAACCGAGTCGTTGTAAGCCAGCCTTTTATCTTCAATAAAACCTTTGCGAATACTATCTGTTTTAATTAATTCATGGAATAGTCCCTCCGAATTTAGAACCGAATCAGGAATAACTTCAGGAATCATTAAACTATCGGGCATAACATAAGTTGAATCCATAAACAACTGAATTCCTTTTCCTTCAGGAACAACTTCAACTTCACTTTCGGCCTGAACCACCACCGAAGTTGGCACCATTATTTCATGAATCTTCACTTCATTTCGATACTCCTCACCAATTCGTTCAATATTTTGTAAAACCATTGCTGCCGACACGTATCCCGGCACACTTAAACTGTCATCAACATCTTCGGGTAAACGAAGTACGTAACTTCCTTGCGTTAACTTCGCATTGTTTAATTCCCTAATAATATCGTCAATGGGTTGGTCTTCAATAAAGTTAATTAAGCTATTGACATTAGTATCGATGGAAGGATCGATAACATGCCAGCTTTTATTTTCTGAAAAATAGGTTTTCAAAATATCCAGACCATTCTCCAGAGCTTGTTTTTCTTTTTCCTTGCTTTCCGTTTGTGCGAAACCAATTTGAAAAAGACTTAGAAAAAATAGGGTAAATAAAAAAGTGTTTCCTCGTACTGAGAACATATATACTAGTTTTTAGCTTTCCGTTAAAACGCAAAAATAACACCATTGTTATTAAGCTGTATCAGAAAATAACAATAACAATGAACAACTTGCTCTTAATTAAAATATTAGAGTGTAAACAATAAGTAAAATTACCAAAGCGAGAACGGGTTTTCCGATAGCCAGGAATTGAAATATCGATGGTTATTGCTCACTTCCTGGGTAACCCACGAAGGTAATTCAACAGACTGATTTTCGTTTTCCAGTTCCACTTCTGCCAAAAACAAACCCTGATTTATTCCATGAAAAATATCGATTTCCCATAACAAACCTCCGATTGTTTCGTGGTAACGTGTTTTTTCAATCGGAAAATCGAGGCACATTTTAAGCATTACTTCTGCCTCTTTTATCGAAATTTCGTACTCAATCTCTGTTCGGGTGATTCCTTTCTGATTTCCTTTTATGGTTAAAAAAGCTTTTTTGCCTTTTGTGCGCACCCGCACCACCCGCTCTTTATCCGTAGATAAATAGCCTTGTACTATTTTTACTCCTTTATCTTGAGGCTTCCACTTTTCAGTGTCAAACAAAAATTTTCTTTCAATTTCCTGCATCAAATCTTTCTACATTTATGCCTGCAAATTTATTACTATTTTTAGTGCATTGTACTTTTATTAAAAAATAAACCAAACATCATGATTTCGAGAGAAGAAGCCATTCAATTATTAGAGGAAAATATACAAGCTAAAAATATGCGTAAACATTGTTATGCATCGGAAGCTGTATTACGGGCCATGGCAAAACGTCTGGGACAAAACGTTGATGAATGGGGGCTTGCAGGTTTATTGCATGACATTGATGTGGAAATTACAAATGGCGATCCACTTAGACATGGACCGTATTCAGAAAAAATATTAGCAGGAAAAGTTAGCGTCGAAATGCTGGATGCCATTGTTATGCACAACGAACTGGCTACAGGAAAAGAACGGACCACAGAATTTCAACACGCATTAGCAGCCGGAGAAACCATTACCGGGTTAATTACAGCCGTAACATTAGTTTACCCCGACAAAAAAATTGCAAGCGTAAAACCCAAGTCAGTTAGCAAACGAATGAAACAAAAGGCTTTTGCAGCATCGGTAAAACGTGAAAACATATTGGAATGCGAAAAAATTGGAATTCCCCTACCCGAGCTTGCCGAGCTTTCGGTAAATGCCATGAGAGAGATTTCGGATGTGCTTGGGCTTTGATTAATAATATTTCAATCCATCATTACATTGTTTAAATGGTTCGCACAGCATGTATAGCTGTTAATTCGACTAGTGGAACTTTTAGAACTAAGAAGCTATGCGCATCATGCACCAATGCAGAAATTGTATAACCTGTTTTAGCTGGTAAGCAAAAAATTGTACAACGAACTTATAGTTTTGTGTTTCAGTATCCAAAGATGTACTTCCAGTAATTT
>JAUVDE010000251.1 GCA_030595485.1 Draconibacterium sp. | reverse complement strand
CCTGAATACAAACATTTGGCTTACCAGGAATACGTGAAACGTTACTTGCGTTGTGTAAAAGGTGTTGACGATAACCTTGAGCGTTTATTTGCTTACATGGAAGAAGAAGGTTTAATGGATAATACCATTATTATTTATACCGGCGACCAGGGATTTTATTTGGGTGAGCACGATTACATTGACAAACGTTGGATGTATGAAGAGTCGATGCGCATGCCATTTTTTGTTCGTTACCCAAAAATGATTGAAGCCGGACAACGTAGCGATGCGATAATTAATAACACCGATTATGCTCCAACTATGATTGAGTTGGCTGGAGGAACAGTTCCCGAATATATGCAAGGCAACAGTTTTAAAACGATTTTGGAAACGGGTAAAGAGCCCGAAGGTTGGCAGCAATCTACCTACTATCGTTATTGGATGCACATGGCGCATCGTCATGCAAATCCGGGACACTTCGGAATTCGCACCAAAGATTATAAGCTTATTTTCTTCTACGGTAAATTTTGGAAAGATGCCCGTGTTGAAGCAAATATTGAAGGTTGGGGAAGCCGTTATGGTTTTGATACACCTGCTGCCTGGGAGTTGTATGATTTAAAGAAAGACCCACAGGAAATGCAAAACGAATATGCAAATCCGGAATACAAAGCAATCATTGCCGATTTGAAAAAGCAGTTGATTGACAAGCGTAAAGAGCTAAACGAAGAAGATACTGACTTCCCACATATCCAGGAAGTTATTGATGCACATTGGAATGATTAGCCTGCGGCTTGATTGATATAGATTGAAAATAGATAGAAGAGATTGATGGTGCAATCAATCTTTAATCAATCTCTTCTATCTCCTCAATTTAAATAAAAGAAGCCTAAGGAGAATTAAATTTCCTTAGGCTTTTTTAGTGCAACAAAAATTATACTTTCGTTGGTTTAAAATGAACAAAAGATTTAAACAAGAATGAGTGAGGATAAGTTTGAAAATATTATGTCGGCTATTTCAAGTGTAATGCATCCGGCAATAAATTATTCGTTGTACGACCTAGGAATGGTACAAGACATTGAACTTTACACCGATGATGTGGTAATAATGACCTTTGTATTTCCTTTTCCGAATATACCTATTGCCGATAAATTAATTGCATCGCTTGAAAACGAAGTGAAGAAACAAGGTTTACAAATGCAATACATTGTACGGCTTATGAAACCCGAAGAGAAAAAGCATTTTCTTGAATTGGAAAAAGCCGGCTGGAAAGGTGGAAAATCGCAGTGTAGTTGCTAAGGCAACAAAAAATAATAACCCTAAGGGAGCTTTCGCGATCCTTAGGGTTATTATTTTTACTTGTAGCTAGAAGCTAGTGGCTCAAAGCTATTTTTTATTCTTCACATACTTTTCTAACCATTGGTCTTGCTCCCAAAGCATGTGTAAAATACTCTCACGAGCTGAGTAACCGTGGCTTTCTTTTGGTAACATAACCAAACGAACCGGAGCACCTAACCCTTTTAAAGCATTAAAATAGCGCTCGCTTTGTAGCGGGTAAGTTCCTGAGTTATTATCGGCAACACCGTGAATTAGCAATAACGGCGTTTTCATTTTGTCAGCATGCATAAACGGGCTCATTGTGTAATAAACTTCCGGTGCTTCCCAGTAACTGCGTTCTTCGCTTTGGAAACCAAAAGGAGTTAAAGTCCGATTGTAAGCTCCACTTCGTGCAATTCCTGCCGCAAAATGGTCGCAGTGCGAAAGTAAGTTGGCAGTCATAAATGCACCATACGAGTGACCTCCAACTGCAACTTTGTTACGGTCAATGTAACCCAGCTTGTCAACAGCATCAATGGCAGCTTTACCATTTGCCACCAACTGTTTGCGGAAAGTATCGTTTGGCTCTTCGTCGCCCTCGCCAACAATTGGAAAAGCTGCACCATCCAGCACCACATAACCACGGGTAACCCAGTAAATCATCGAGCCATAATATGGGTATGTAAAAGTATGAGGCGATGAAGTTACCTGACCTGCCGAAGCTTTGTCTTTAAACTCGCGTGGATATGCCCAAAGAATCATCGGCATTTTCTCCTTTTTCTCTTTGTCGTAACCAACAGGTAAATATAGTGTACCCGAAAGTTCCAAACCATCGTCGCGTTTGTATTTAATTACTTCTTTGTGAATACCTTCAATACTTTTAAATGGGTTTTCGAAAAAGGTAATTTGCTGAGGAGCAATGCGTTTTTTTATATTCCGAATAAATAGGTTCGGGAATTTTGTGCTCGATTGAACGCTGGTTAACAGAACGCCTTGTTTTGCATCCATTATTTCAACAATACTTTCGAGGGTTTCTTTTCCATCTGCTTGCCACAAACGAGTGGTTTCTTTGGTTTTTAAATTAAATTCATCGAAAAACGGACGTCTTCCTTCGGGTGAATAACCGGCACCGCTTAAGTATAAATTGTTTTTATTAATGATTAGTGTACTTCTTCCCAATTCATTTTTTTTGGTTTGAAATGAACCCGGGTTGGCATAATTATCCTGGTAATTTAAATCGTAAAGTACATCCGGTGTTTGCGAAACATCTGTTGGGCTGAATAAATAAATTTTACGGTTACGTGTATTCCACCACATGTCGTAGGCAATGGCAATTTCATCGTTCCCCCAAACGATACCCGAGTAACGTTGCTTTAGTTTAATAAGCGATTTTGGCTGTCCATTAAAAGGAGCTTCCAAAGTAAAAACTTCGTCGCGGAAATCCACTTCTTTTTCAGGGTCACCTCCGTCTAGTGCAAGCGCATAATAGGCAGTTGCCGGTTTGTCAGCACGCCAACTTACACTTCGAATTTCTTTGGTGGTACTCATAAAACCTTTTGGCCGAACTTCTTCCAAAGGTACATCGCGGATGACTTTAATTTCTTTACCAGCTTTATCATAAATAATGCTTTTTTGTGGAAAACGACCTAAAGTAACAATGTACGAAAACGGTGTATGAAGCGTTGAAACCATTACATATTCCCCATCGGGCGAAAAGCTGGCACCGGCATACATGGCAGTTTCTTTCCATAATCTTTTATTGCTGTTTAAGTCGACTGTAAATAGGGTTGAACGCACCAATTGCTCAAAGTTGAACTCATCGGCTTTGTCTTGCAGCAAATCCTGATAAGTACGGTTTTGTGCTTTTTTACCGTCACTTACCGAAATTTTTGGTCCGGTCGGAACCGATGTAGATTTATCAATAAGCGGTTTTTTGTCTTCGGGTAGGAATTTAACTAGAAGCTGCTGCCCATTTTTAAACCACGAAAACGGACGCCCCAAATTGGCATTTAAAGTTGCATCGCTTAGTTTTTTACAGCTCGCACTTTCAATGTCAAGTACCCAAAGTTCAACACCTGTTGGAACTGTTTGCGTAAAAGCCAGTTTGCTGTCGTCGGGCGACCACGAGAAATTTGCCAAACGAGGATTATCTGGAAGTCCTGTAACTTGTCTCTCTTTGGTTTCGCCTACTTTCATTAAAGTAACATTATTGTAGTAGGATGTGCGGCTACCAATATTGGTAATTGGGTTAATGCGCAAACCTGCCAGGCGCAATTCTGTTTCCGAAAGTTCTACAATACTTTTGTAATTGCTTCGGTGGCGTAAAACAATGTTCTCGTTTTTGTCGTCGAGCATAGATGAAGGAGTGCGAGGAGCATCAGCCAATTCTAAAATCTCTTTTGGTGGCTTTTGGTAGTTTATGTCAACCTGGGCTTTGACCACGCCCAAAGTCATCGTTAAAATGAGTGTTAATACAGCGAGTTTTTTCATTTGAGAATTTTATAATTTCTATTTCGACATTACTTTTCTACTTAGCTAACGAAAATACGAAAATACTTTCGAAGAATAAATCTTTAGTAAATCTTCTCAGCACGGATCGCAAATTCATGTTGCGGGGTAATAATTCCTTATTGGAAGGCTTCTGTAAACCGAATATCAATTTCCATAATCTCAGAACGACCAGCGGTTTTTACTTGCGGCCCCCAGCCTTGTGCTCCACAGGTAACGAAAAAATGTGTATTCTTTTCCTTCTTATATCCCCAGGGTAACTCAAAAATCATTTTAACTATTAAATTAAATGGAAACAATTGACCATTGTGTGTATGTCCCGATAAACATAAATCAATACGGTTTAAATCGGTATCGTCATAATAAGGTTGGTGGTCGATCATGATAATCGGCAAATCATTTTTAACATTCATTACAAGTTCTGAAATGGAATCTCGACTTCGATTGTGGCGATCCATTCTTCCAATAAGTTGAAAAGAATTATCAACTACTAAGACAGAATCTCGAAGAAGAGTGATATTTGATTCGTTAAAAAAATCCTGCGAATTGGTAGAACTGTAATATCCATGATTCCCTTCCACTGCATAAACACCATATTTCGATTGGATACTTGATAACTCATTCTTTATAAAATCCATATTTGCATTCGAATTTCCAGATTCAAAAATATCTCCTGCTAATAATACAATGTCAGGTTTAAGACTATTCACTTCATTCACAAATCTTTTCACAAATTTTCTGCTGGTAATTTCACTAAAATGAAAATCGGCAGCCATGGCAATTTTAAGCTGTTTAATTGATGCCGATTTCCGGGGAACTTCTATTTCAAATTTCTGAACTCTTGGTGTGTTGAAATTGTATATTCCCTTAAATACAATCAGAACTGCAAGCCCAAGAAAAATCAGAAAGAATGTTCTTCGGTGTTCTTGTTTCTGAATTCGGGCAAATTCTATTACTTTAAACTTTATTAAAATAAACTTTATGGCATCGAAAGCGATGTAAAGCAGGACAAGATAAAGTAACAAAATGGAGTAGTATTGCCCAGTGTAGGTAAGCGCTTTTACCATACCAAGCTCAAGGTGCTCTGATTGAAACAGTGCTACAGGAAACGACAAAACTATCAACAGAAAACTTACCGTAAATCCTATTTTTTGGCTTCTCGTAGTGAGAAGTTGTTTGACGTGGTTATACAAGTAAACATTTGGTATGAAATAGATTGAGGTGAAAAAAAAGATGAAAGATCCAACGGAAAACAGAAATCCAGTAATCAATAATCCTGTTAGAAACAAGGCGTAAAAATAGATAAGATCAATTCTGTTGGTCAAGGCATTTGCAGATAAAAAAGCTTCTTTTCCATAAATCTTTTCAGATGAATAAACAAAAATTAAAGTGCTTATACTTTGGATAGCAATAAATAAAAGAAGAACTGCAAAATAGCCGAATAAACGATTCAACTGAAATATTCCGGTTGGTACAATTAAAAGCTCGGCTAATACAGTTGTGCTTAAGTAGGTGAGTATTGCGAGCACAAAACCGGCAACAACAATTTTTTGGCTATTCTCTTTTAGTTTGGTCGAATTGCTATACCGCGACAATAAATATGATGAGGGTAAAACTCCCGAAATAATCGAAGTTAATACTATCCGTTTTTTAAACTCCATTAATTATTTTTTTCTTGAATCAATTGTTTACACGGATTGGCAAATCCGTATAAGCATGGAGAGCTTCTCCCAGACAGTGTTTATTGGCG
>JAUVDE010000342.1 GCA_030595485.1 Draconibacterium sp. | reverse complement strand
TACCAATAATTTTGTTCCGTTATGACTTACCTGATAAAAGCCAAACTCAGTTTCTGTTTCATCTGAATATTTACCTGATTTCAATTTTGATTTCAGAATATAAACATCAGGAGTAAATTCACTCCATTTTTTCAATTTGCCTTTTGTTGGAATGTCAAAACTCAGTTCATTTATTTTTGCAGAAAGTTGAAAGGTTTCAGTACCTGACAATACTTTTTTGCCAGTCTTCAATTCAATAATCTCATAAAACACCGTAGCATTTGCGTTTGCATCTGATTTTATATTCGCTTTTATTGTCAGATTATCGTTGTTTATTTCCGGGTATACTTCAATGTTTTGGAAGCGAACCGGATCGAAGGCTTTCATTTCCATTCTGCCAACAATTCCGTTCCAAATACTTTGGGTGTACTCGCCATATGCATGACCTTTGTCTCCGATATTATGAATGGTATCGTTATCTACCTGAACTTTTAAAAGGTGTTTACCTGCAGAGAGTTTACCAATTTTATGAATGTGCGGTGTTCCCAAAGCATCGGCACTGCTTAATTCTTTACCATCGATATAAATCCGCGATTCCCACAAAACACGTTCAAGAAGCATTTCAATCTCCTTGTTCTCCCAGTTTTTAGGAATTTCAATTTCCCGTGAATAGCTGGCTTTTCCGATGTATTTAAATTCCGGAGTAAGAATCCCAAAATCGGAACCTGTAGTTTTATAACCAAAACCTTTTTCGGCAAGCGATGCTGGAAGATTTAGAACTCCTTCAGCTTTAAAAGTATTTGGGTATTTTTGCTCTAACTCGTTGTTGGCTTGTAATTGAACCCGCCACTTTCCCGAAAGATTGATTGTTGTTTGTGCAGAAACAAAATGGAAGGCAAATAGTGTGAAAAGGATTAGGATAAAAGATGATTTTCTCATTGGTTTTGATGTATTAAAATGATAGGTAATTTTGGACAAGTTCTTTGCAAAATGCAGAAAAAGAAAAAGGCGCCGTCAATATTGCCATTTTTGTTTCGTTAGTTCATTTTAGAATTAGTTGCTTCAAACTGGCATCTAAAATAAGGATAAGAAACAATGAACTTTCTAATTTATTTAAAAATGGGATAAAAAAATAGAATATAGCCTTGAATGCCTAGTTTAGGTTAAAAAAACCATTTGAAAAAGTTGGTGTAAATAAATAATTGAGTGCGAATGGGGAGTTGATAAGCAACAGAAACACTAGTATTTAATACAAATGTATTTGCCAAAATTTAATTCAAAATAATACTCCTGCTCCGCTCTATCTGGAATACTTACCTACCAACTCCTTTGTTTTTTTTATGTAAAACATCGGATCTGTATCCTTCCCGTAGTCTTCGTAGTTATAATTTGGTAGTGACTTTGGAACGGCTGGCTCAATTTGAGTTCCTGCGTGCCACTCGTTAAATGATGTTATTGCAATGAAGTCGGGATTTGCATTTACAGCATTCATAAACATCCGTTCGTAATATTTTCCTTTCTCGCGAGCTTCCGTATTTTTTGAATTCCAGGGCCTAATACGTGTGTCGATATAACCGGGGCCGGGACAAGGAATAAATATCAAGTTATTATCTTTTGCAAACTTGGCCATTGTTGGCCAGTTTTCACTTGTGCATGCATACATAAAACCTTCGCTGGCGTAGTAAGTATAAAAACCATCGAAGCCTGATTTTGTGATGAATCCACCATCGCGTTCCCGTTCCCAGTGGCCAATAAATATACCATCTAAGTTAGTATTTCTAATACTCAACTCACCTTGCTCACTAAGTAGTTTATTCCATTCGTGGTATTTAACTTTGCCCGAATCGTATATATAATACAAGGGTTTGCCATCGTGTTTAAATAAGGCCGGGTGATCATTGTAGCTTTCTGTTAAATATTCAATTAGGTTTCTGAACTGTTCGGCAGTTTTGTAAACAGGTTCGATATGAAAGGTAAGTTTTAACCCAAATTTCTGGGCATAGTCTAAATACATTTTTACCGACTTATTCGTAAAATGATTCTCTCCCCACCAGCTAATGGCCAAAACACCAATTCCGGCTTCTTTGATTAATGCCATGTGTTTCGAGATAATTTTGGGATCATTCGAACTATAGGCACCCAACTCTGGATAATAATTAGCTCCAAGATCTTCACCTCCGGGAAAACTACCGGCATTATCCCAGGTAGTATCTCGATAGTGCGGAATTATGGAATGGTTCCAATTGCTGTACTTCCCATCGTATTCGGGATTACCAAACCAACCATAATAAAAAGTATGAACTTTTAAGTTGACAGCTTTACTTCCTGTATCATTTTGCCCAAAAGAAAAAAATGAAATAAAAAGACACAAAGCAAGTGGATAAAACATTTTGCTTACCATAACCTAGATTAGAGATTGTATAAAAATTATTAATTTATTCTATTATTTGTCTTTGTCACTACTTCTGCGTTGAAATTTCCTTAAATAGCAGGTGCTATTCGCGTCAATTTCGCCTTGAATTAGTAAAAAAGACTTCATAATATCTCTAATAAATAAAATTTAAACAGTCTCTTAAAATGAAAAAAGTTTCTTCTGTTATTTTATCGAGATATCTTCACTCAGTTTCGAATGAAGATTAAAGCTGAGTTCACGTTCCATTGCTTTTCCAAGCGGAGATATCAATAATTTTCCTGCTCGTGACTCGGTGCAATATTCAAAAACAATTTGCTCGGCAGCTGGTGTCATTTCCACATCACTTTCCGACAAATCTTTTAGGTTAGGAACAAAAATAACGGTTGGTGCATCGCAGTCTTCTGTTTCGTTCCAAACACAAGTAAAATCGCCTGATTTGAAATCGTAGTCGTATTCAATCAAATTGCCGGAAACCAACTGAGGGAAAGGCCTGATAATGGCATTTTTAAAATAAGGATATTCATTAATATCGTTATAAAATGCCCAGTAAGTATTACTAAAATTATAATCTTCAAATAAGTTTACGACATGCTGTGCAGTTTCTGTCATTTTCAGCGATTTACCATGAAAAGCACCCCATTCTCCTATCATAACAGGCACATTCATTCTTTTGCTGGTTTCGTTAATTCGGTCGAAAATTAACTCTACACGTTCGTAACTTGGGTTTTCAACCTCCTTTGTATCAACCACTAAGTCGTAACCATGTGCTGCGTATGCAATCAGTTTATCGGTTGTACCATCGGCAAGTTTTGTTGGTTCGAGTGCACTTGGCACACCGGTATTTGCAAAGTAACTATGGTTAAAAAACAGGATATGTTTCTGGTCAACTTCGCGAATTGCATCAGCCATTTTTTGATACATTGGCTGCAACTGATTTTTTTCAAAAGCGGCATTTAGCTCATAAACAGCATCCACAATTTTTGAATACCTTTCTTTTGTAGCGATTAATTCCAAAGCTTCTAATCTCGATTTTTCGTCGCCCCACATTGCCTGCAACTCTTCTGCCGATGGTGGCGCCTGCCCTGTAACTTCTACCATTACCATTGCGTAAGCTCCCAACATTTGTGGCATAATTTCGTTTGCCGAAGAACCTAAAAAAGGTTCGTTCATAATATCGTAACCAATTACGGTTGTGTTATTTGCATATCTTTTTGCAATATGTTTCCAAAGGTTCGCATAGTGGTCTTGTAAACCAACTCCATCGGAAGCCGGGGTGTTTTCCCAAAAATTATCGAATGCCGTTTGCACAGCTGGACTAATCATGTAAGAATCGCTCCAAACCGCTCCTGAATAGTGTGGTTTCCCTTCGTCGAGTGTTGCCCAATCCGGAGCTCCGTCAGAAAACTTTGCTCCGTATAAATCCTGGTGCATATCCAAAAAAACATAAATTCCGTTATCTTTTGCCCACTGTATCCTCTTGTCAATTTCGATCAAATATTCTTCGTTATATTTGCCCGGCTCTGGTTCTAATCCATCCCAAATAATTCCCAGTCGAATACAATTGAAACCCCAATTTTCAAACTGAGAAAACGTTTCAACACCTTGAGATGGCATGTATTTTTCAGACGGATTTTTACTGATGAAATTTATTCCGCTAAAAAGCACCTGTCGTCCTTCGGCATCAACAAATTTTTGTCCTTCTACTTGAATAAAACCTTGTTTCTCGCTCTCCTTTTGTCCTTCTTCACAGGCAAATAAAAGTACTGTTATAAACAGAATAA
>JAUVDE010000279.1 GCA_030595485.1 Draconibacterium sp. | reverse complement strand
TGAATATACGGATAAATATGTAGTACTACAGCGTGATTTTAATCCATCAGACGATCCCGACTATTTCTTGCCCAAAGGTTCGAAATACGATTTTGGAGGTATTTCCATAAAGTACGAATCAACCCGGAAGAACTTATTCAACTGGGAAGCTGAAATTATGAAAGGCGGGTATTACAGTGGCGATATTCAATATGTTGAAGGAGAAATTGGCTATCGTTTTCAGCCTTATGTAAATCTATCGATGAATTTTAATTACACTGATATGGATTTGGGCGCCCCATTTGAACGAACCCAATTTATGCTGGTTGGACCCAAAGTAGATATCACTTTTACTGATAAAATTTTCTGGTCTACCTTTGTGCAATATAATAACCAAATTGATAATCTAAATATAAATTCACGCTTTCAGTGGCGTTATCAGCCGGTTTCCGATATTTATTTGGTATATACCGATAATTATTTCACAGGTGATTGGATGGGAAGAAATCGTGCCGTAGTATTGAAAATGACTTATTGGTTAAATTAGAGGAGTCGCAAATAAGGAGTAACCCCACCCATCTAAATTAATGTTTTCTCAATCGGTAAACTGACAAAGATCACATCCCTTTCACACCTCTTAACAGATTTCTTACCTAAACGTTAAACCGTATTTCGGCCATGGCTTTTATTTCCCACCTCACGAAAAATAATTATCTTTGCAGGCCTTTAAACAATTTGACTATTAATTGTTTAAGGACTACAGATTTTATAACATAAAAACAGACTATTAAGATGAAAGTAACAGTTGTTGGAGCAGGTGCAGTAGGCGCAAGTTGTGCTGAGTACATTGCAATAAAAGATTTCGCAGCAGAGATTGTATTAGTAGATATCAAAGAAGGTTTTGCTGAAGGTAAAGCAATGGACTTGATGCAAACTGCTTCATTGAACGGTTTCGATTCAAATATTGTTGGAGCAACCAACGATTATTCAAAAACAGCTAATAGCGATGTTGCAGTTATTACTAGTGGTATTCCACGTAAACCAGGTATGACTCGTGAAGAGTTGATTGGTATTAACGCAGGCATTGTAAAAGATGTTTCAACAAAATTAATTGCTGAGTCGCCAAACGTAATTATCATTGTGGTTAGTAACCCAATGGATACAATGGCTTATTTAGCTCATAAAGCTACAGGTATTGCTAAAAACCGAATTATTGGTATGGGTGGTGCTTTAGATAGCGCTCGTTTCAAATTCCGTTTAGCCGAAGCATTAGAATGTCCTCAGTCTGACGTTGATGCAATGGTAATTGGTGGTCACAGCGATACAGGTATGGTTCCACTTATCGAGAAAGCAGTTCGTAACAGTGTTCCTGTTGCTGAATTCTTGACAGAAGAAAAACAAGCCGAAGTAGTTCAAGCTACTAAAGTTGGAGGTGCTACTTTAACTAAACTTTTGGGTACAAGCGCATGGTATGCTCCAGGTGCTGCAGTATCAGAATTGGTAAAAGCTATTGCCCTTGATTCTAAAAAAATGTTTGCATGTTCTGCATTGTTAGAAGGTGAGTTCGGATTAAACGATGTCTCAATTGGTGTTCCATGTATTATCGGTAAAAACGGTATCGAAAAAATCGTTGAAATTAAATTGTCTGAAGCTGAAAAAGCTGCTTTAGCTGCAAGTGCTGTAGGTGTTTCTAAAGTAAACGACTTACTATAATTCGAAAGAATTTTCAATAAGATATAAAGGTTCGGAGCTCAGCTTCGAACCTTTTTTTATTCTCTAAAGTGTAAAATATTCAAGTTGTTTTGAAGTTTAAATAAGTAAGAATTATATTTTTGATGAATATTTATACCAATAATACATCAAAATGAGTGATATAAATTGTTTCTTTTTCCCTTCTTCTTCATTGAAAATTATTTTCATAACTAAGGCTATGAAAAGGTTTTTTGCTTTGAATAAGAAAAAAATAATTCAATTTATTTATCAATCATTTTAACATGTAATTGGTATTACTAAAACAGATACCATGCAGAATTTCTTTGTAAAATCACACGGCTTAGGAAACGACTATATTACGCTTAATCAGGATGATATTTCGTTCGAATTAACTGAAAAAGCAATTGTTCGCATTTGTGATGTTCACTTCGGAATTGGTTCCGATGGTATTCTGTTAAAAGTACCAAGCAAGAAAGCTGACTTTGGTTTGCGTATTTTAAATCCCGATGGTTCGGAAGCGGAGAAAAGTGGAAATGGGCTGCGTATTTTTGCCAAGTATTTATACGATTATGGTTTTACTTCGGGTAAAGTATTCAGCATTGAAACTTTGGGTGGTTTGGTAAAAGCCGAAGTAATTGCAGAGAAAAATGGCAAAGCTAAGACCATTAAAGTAGATATGGGTAAAGCTATTTTCGAATCGGAAAAAATACCTGTTACTTGTGAAAATGAGGAATGTATTGGCGAAACATTAAAGCTGGCAGATAAGGAATACGAGATTAATTGTGTCTCGGTTGGCAACCCACACTGTGTTGTTTTAAAAGAAGAGCTGGATGAGGCTGAAATCTTACGTTATGGTTCAGAGATTGAAAACCACCCGATGTTTCCAAATCGTATAAATGTACAGTTTGCCAAAGTTACTTCGCCAAACGAAGTTGAAGTTATTATTTGGGAGCGTGGTGCCGGTTGGACTTTGGCATCCGGAAGCTCGTCGTGTGCAGTGGCGTGCACCGTAGTGAAACGTGGATTAACCGAACGGAACTTAAGCATTAAAATGCCGGGTGGTAGTCTTGCCATTGAAATTGATGAGGACTGGGAAATTCGAATGACTGGAGAAGTTAGAGAAATTGCGAATGGAACTTTAGGTGCCGAGCTCTTGGAAGACCTCGCATAGATTTTTCCTCTTATGTCATCGAAATCACAGAATTATAATAAATGCAGATTAGCTAAATCTCCAAATTGGTAAACTCCTCGGTAACATCAAAATCATAATTGGGATATTCGTACATCGCCATTCTCGGTTCGGTTTGCCCAATAGAATATCCATAAATACCTTCATATTCTGCACGCTCTTCTCCCATTTCACTGAGTTGATGTAAATATTCTTCAATCGATTTCGATTCGATTATTATCACTTTTCCCATTTTATTGATTATAGGACTGTGATTTCGGGTTTTGTCGTGGTCGAATTCTAAAATTCGCCTGCCGTAACGCGTAATACCAATGGTGCGGAAAGTCAAACTTTTTCCAACTCCCGGCAGGTTTAAAATATTGCGGTCGGTTGCTAGAAACGGAAGATCTCTTTTATGAAGTAGTTCAGTTATTTTTTCTTTTATATTTTTAGGTTCAAGCAGTAGATTCTTTGCTAGTTTCAACTCACTTTGAGGAATTAGTCCATATGTTTTCTCTTCCATTTGTTCTTGCACTGCCCGCGAATTAGGAGAGAAATTTGCACTATTTTCTTTAAATCCCTTAACCGTGAATGTGTAATACGTTAGTACGCCAATACTATTTAATACTTTACGCAGTTTTGCTGTGTGTCCGCGGCGCGAGGCTTCGGCGGTTAAAACCAGCTGATTAGTAACAGCCCAACCCGAGTTTAGTAAAAGCTTTATGGCCTGCTCCGATTCGGGAGTAACTTCCATTGGCGATTGAAAATGGGTTTGAATAATAAATTGTTGAATACCTATATTTTGTGCTTTCTCTTTAAAGTCGGCAAGTATTTTAATTAACTCCGGTGTTATTCTTTGTGGAATATAAACAGGAAGTCGGGTGCCAATTCGCACTCTTATAATTTCAGCATATTTTTCTTTACGATTTAGATTTTCCTCTCTTTTGTGTTTTGCCATTTCATAAACTGCATCTAAAATGTCTTTAAGATTCTTGTCAGTACTCATTAAAGCATCGCCCCCGGTAATCAGAATATCTCGTAATTGTGAGTCATCTTTAAAATAGTTCAGAAGCTTTGGTAGTCGTTTGTTCCACGATTCGTTTGGTTTTAGTTTGTCAAGATTGAAATTGTAACGTCCGCTTTGGAAATCGTAAAGTCGTTGGCAGCTGGCACAAAGTCCACCACAAGCACGACCAACGGTGTCGGGAATAAAAATTGCCACTTCAGGATAACGTCGATGGATGTTGTGCGAAGGTAAAATCCAACCGGCGGCATTGGGTTTGCCAGATTCTACTTTGTCCTCTTTTTCCCAGGCAACAATTTTTCCAAACTCTTCAACCAGTTGTTTGCTGTAAAGTACATAACAACGAATTGCAAGGTCGGCCCCAACTGCAAAATCGGGAGTTTGAACATTTAGTAACGATATGTAGTAAGGGTTTATAAAAAATGGAATTCCTTTTTCTTTTGCTGCAAGAAGAATGGCCATCGTGTCGGGGTCGAGCGAATTATCCAGCATCTCATTCAGCATTTCAGGCGAGCGAACAGCAAAGCGCAAATGAAAATTATTTTGTTGCCACCACTCCATCATTTTTTTTTCTTTCTGAATGAGCGTTAAATCAGGCTGGAAGAAATATTTTTTGGATATAATTTCGCCGGAGTCTATTTTCTTAATCAAAACACCTATAATTCGTTTTTGGTTGCTGTCTCTAATTTTAATTATTCTTGGTTCAATTCCCGATGGAAACCTTTCCATCCAGCTTACTACCTTTTCTTTCGAAGGAAGTTCTTTTGGAAACTTCCCGTTTAACTGCCGAAGGAGTAATAGCATGTCGTTAAAAAAGGCGGCTTTTGCACCACCAATTCCAAAATTTGTTGCCAACCACAACATTTTAATTGGATTTGTTACTGCAATTTCACCACCAATATTCTGGTCGGGATATTCTTCGTTTGCATGACTTATGTAGTCTAGAATACGTATCGCGGCCAAATCTTCCCATTTAAGTAATGCTGCAAATTCGGGGTTGTGGCGCTTATCTATGTAAAATTCTTTTGCGATTTTATTCTTCATTAGTTGGGGTAAAACCCAATTACGTGTGGCATTTAACGCTTCGGTTTCGGAGGCTGAAAAACGCATCATTTTCTCAAGAATGGGATTTTCTGATAGTATTTTCTGAAGAATTTTCCTCGCATGAACAGA
>JAUVDE010000005.1 GCA_030595485.1 Draconibacterium sp. | reverse complement strand
ACATGACCCATCCACGTCTTTCAGCATTGGCCGAAGCTGCCTGGACAAACAAGGAAGTTAAAAACTTGGCAGATTTTAAAGTAAGGTTAAAACCAATGCTAGACTACTTAAGCTCTCAAAATATTGACTTTTATAATCCTTTTCAGCCTGAACAAACTCCAGAGCCTGAAGGTTTGTTTCGAAGAAATCTGAAACAAAAGTAAGGTTCACAAGTTTCTTTCTTAAACATTAAAATGAAACGAGGTAAAAACTGGCAAATAAAATTGGGCATCTTCCTGATGATTTTTTCGGGTGTATTTTTTGCAGCCACACTTATTATACCGCTGTTTGAATTACCAACGAGAACAAAAGTAATTGCATCAACCACCAGCTTTATTTTAATGGAACTTGTTTTTTGGTCAGGTGGATTATTGGTGGGAAAAGAGCTTTTTACCAAGTACAAAAAGCAACTCGACCCACGCACCTGGTTTAAAAAGAAAAAGACAAAAGGAGTAAGTACTTCAGACGATAAAACATAAAAAATAGGCTTCGAGATTCTCGAAGCCTATTTTTATAATATCTTTTTTAATCTATAAAATTTTAAAACCTACTGTAAACATAAATGTGGTAGCATTTCCACTAATTGGTATTGCTTCTGCATTTCCAGTACTGTCATAAATTTTACTTCCATGCTCCACTCTCGCATCAATGGCAAGGAACAAAACATCAATTCCCAGTCCATATTGAACTCCATACAAATTTCGATTAAAAAATTCCTCATCTAAGTACGGATCTAACTCATGTGGATAATTAGGTTCATCTACGAGAAAGCTAAAAAGCGGGCCAGCCATTATATGTAAATCAAATACTTTACCCTTAATTATTTTATAGCCTAACAATAGCGGAATATCAATATTCTTATAATCAAAATCACCAGATTCTTTTATCAAATTACTCGATAACTCTCCCCCCTTCTGACTAAAATACAATTCGGGTTGAATGTACATGCGGCCAAACCCCATACGTCCAAATGCTCCAAAATGCATTTTTGTAATCGCATCTGAATCAATGTCTACAATACTCTCAACACTCATATTCGAAGTATTAAAACCAGCTTTAATACCTAAATCGAAAACTAGCTGCGAAAAGCCGGTACTGGCAAACAGAATAAATACAATGGAAAATAGTATTCGTCTCATGGTTTTTCGTTTTTATTTAAACGTTTAAATATTCTATCAAGTATAAACTGGCCATAAAAATAGAACTATAGAATTCACAACAACTAAAAATCGCTAAAAATTATTCACAAGAATAAATAAAATATCAATGACGTAGCAAACAAAACATTGACTATAATTGTATGTATAACTAGCAAATTCCTAATAAGTACAAGGTATGAATACAGCAGAGCTGCAATTAAAATCGGGAGTCCTCAGTCTTAATCCTGTTTCTGGAGCTTTAGGTTTTCAAAAAGCAAAGCATCTTTTAAACCGAAGTATGTTTGGCGCGCGTCTGAGTGAAATCAATTATGTGAAGGAGATGACCACCGAAGATGCTTTAGAATATTTGTTACGAACTCCGACAGAGCCACTTTCAAAACCTTTGGGTGTTAAAAATGGTGATGAAGAAGTACCGGTTGGTACTAGCTGGGTAACAACAAAATACAACTCAAAATTTCGAGGAGAGAGAATCTATAGCTATAAAAACTGGTGGGTTAATCGTTTGCTTCAGCAGGATATTTCCCTGCTTGAAAAAATGACCCTTTTCTGGCATAATCATTTTGTGATTGAAAACGATACCGTTCGAAACACCAACTACAATTACCTCTACAATACTTTAATTACAACTCAGGCACTTGGTAATTTCAAAACCCTAAGTGCAGATATGACTACTAATGTTGGGATGCTGCAGTACCTCGACGGGATTAGAAATGATGAAGGTTCGCCCAATGAAAATTATGCTCGCGAGCTTTTTGAGCTTTTTACAATAGGTAAAGGCGAATTAATTGAAGAAGGAAATTACACTAATTATACGGAACACGATATACGCGAGGCTGCAAAAGTGCTCACCGGATGGAAAACCAATTCAGATACTGATTCAGCTTATTTCAAAGAATCAAAACACGACAAAACGGAAAAAGTATTTTCTGAAATATATGACAAGCACGTAATTATAGATAAAGGTGAAGATGAGTACAAAGATTTGATTGAAATGATTTTCAGCAAAAAAGAAACAGCCCGACATTTGGTTCGTAAACTATATCGCTGGTTTGTCTATTTCAGAATAACTGACGATGTTGAACAAAACATAATTGAACCACTGGCAACACTTTTTATCGAGAATAATTTTGAAATAAAACCACTACTAAAAGCTTTATTATCGAGCGAGCATTTTTTTGACGAAGCCTACTGTGGGGCTATGATAAAAAACCCTCTTGAATTTACAGTCGGTATCATCCGGCAATTGGAATACAGTGTACCCGATGCAACAAATATACAAGCACAGTATGGTTTTTCGAATACGGTAAGGTCCTATGCTAAAAAGCAAGATTTGGAGTTAGGAAATCCACCTGATGTGGCAGGATGGCCAGCCTGGTACTTACCTCCCATGTACAACGAACTTTGGATAAATACTGCTACCATACCGGCTCGCTCAACCGTTATTCAAGCCATAATAAAATGGAAGCTTCGTCCGGTTACTGGAGTCGATAAAATTTCATTTGATCCCTTTACGCTTGCATATCTTGCCGAAACGCCTTATGACATTGACAATTTGTTAGAAACCTTCACCAGTTTATTATTTCCGCTTCCACCAAACCAAGAACAAATTGCAGATTTTAAAGAGACACTCATTCCTGGCTTACCCGATTTTGAATGGACAGCAGAATGGAATAACTATATTAATAAGCCGGAAGATGAGAACTTAAAGATTGCAGTTGGCAACCGTCTTAAAAATATTTTGGTAAAAATGTGCTCAATGGCAGAGTACCAACTTATTTAAAATTATGGACCGAAGAAAATTCATAAAAAATGCCGCCTCGTTTGTCACTCTGCCGCTTTTATTAAACGGACAAGCCATTCAGGTTCTCGGTGCAAACAGTGGAATTAACCTTGAACAAACAAAGGGACGTGCTTTGGTTCTTATTCAGTTAGATGGTGGAAATGACGGGCTAAACACTTTAATTCCCTTAAATATGTACGACAATTTGGTAAAAGTTCGACCGGATGTTGTTCTCCCTGAAAATAAAATTCTTTCACTGAACGATTTGCAAGGTGTACATACTTCAATGAGTGGAGTAAAAAGCTTGTTCGAAGAGGAAAAAATGATGTTTATTCAGAATGTGGGTTATCCGCAACCAAATTTATCACATTTCCGTTCAAAAGAGATTTTGCTTTCAGCATCAGATTCTAAATCAAATGTGGAATCGGGTTGGTTTGGCCGTTATCTCGAATTACTTCATCCAGAATACCCTGAAAATTACCCTGACAATACCAATCCTCACCCTTTGGCAATTAGCATTGGCAGCAGTAGCTCACCCACTTGTCAGGGCGACATGACTAACCTGGGAATTGTGCTACAAAATTTGAATACAAGCTACGAATCGCAATCGAATAATACCACTTATACTGATACACCTTATGGCTACGAGTTGGAGTATGTTACAAAAGTAATGCTTAGTACTGAGAAATATCTGGAAGTAGTTTCAGAGGTTTCCGAGTTATCGGAAAGTAGTTCGTTGCTTTGGCCTGAAGCAAAAGCAAACAGTCTAGCCGATAAACTTAAAATAGTAGCACGTCTTATTGCCGGCGGATTAACTACTCCCATTTACATTGTTAACCTAGGTGGTTTCGACACACATGCCACTCAGGTTGTTGCAGGTGAAACACATACCGGTAAACATGCCGAGTTATTGCAAAAAGTGTCTGAGGCTTCCTTAGCCTTTCAAGATGAATTAAAACAACACGGTAATGAAGATGACGTACTTTCACTGATTTACAGTGAGTTTGGAAGACGAATTGGCTCCAATAAAAGTGATGGAACCGACCATGGCGCAGCATTCCCAATGATGTTGTTTGGCAGCCAGGTAAATCCCACTGTATTTGGAGAAAATCCTGTTATTCCTGAAGAGGTTGAGAAAAAAACTAATGTCAAAATGAAGGTGGATTTCAGAAGTGTTTACGCTTCCATTCTCCACCACTGGTTTGATGTAGATGATTCTGAAATTAAAAATATACTCTTTAATGAATTCGAAATTCTACCCATTTTAAAATCTTCGGTTGATGTTTCAGAATTGAATAATAAATCCAAAGAGCTAAAATTATTACCGGTTTATCCGAATCCCATAAAAAATACCAGCGAAATTCAATTCTCCAGTGTTGATGGTTGGGTTTCTTTAAAACTATATACGCTTTCGGGACAGCTGGTTAAAATCCTGATGGATAAATCAGTAACAGAAGAAAATCAATCAGTATCATTTTCAAGAGACGGTTTAGCTAATGGAAATTATTTACTTGTGCTACAGAACAAAAACATAAAAGATTCCCAAATTATTTCCTTACAATAGTTTTTAGGTAGTTAAGGCACGAAAATTGATCGTATCAGATCAAAACAACTGCCATGAAAAAACATCTTGCCTATACGCTGCTGCTTGCATTAAGCTTGTTTGTTCTGTCCTGTTCTTCACCAAAGTATTTTTATGATGAATCGAGCTTAGAACGGCAGAAAGAGCTACAAAATACGCGGTGTAGTAATGTTTTTTGTGATGTAATGTTAGGAATTGGGTCTGTCTTTATTGCTGTAGCGACTGAAACCGATGTCGCCTATGTTCCCTCCGACCAACAATTTAAAAAGTTGAACTTAATAAATCCAGGCAACGACACCATTTATGTAAATATGCTAACGGACTTAATTTGGGATAAAAATGATTACTGAGATTTTATGGACATCCGAATTCCGCCACACCTGGATTGTAACGTTTTGGTTCCTGTTAACGCCAATTACAATTTATACTTTAGCAATACTCCCCAAAGTGACGACGATGAGCTCCTGGAAATAAATACCAGTGCTATGAAAAAAATTGCCCTATATCCGGGACTTACAAATTTGAGTGAAACTACAAAAGACTGAGTCTAAAGCTTGATTAGATTCGCCAATATATTTTAGACTAATTAGAGATCTACTCAGTTTCTTCAATGCTCAACTTTCAAAATAACTCTATTTGAATTAGTATCTTGATCCGGCACATTCAAGCTGTTTACAACCCACTTTATGGTATAAAAGATGTCTGATTCACTTGCGACTTACAAACAACTTATGAATAAACTATTGTTTTCCAGTGCCTTATTTCGTAAATTGTATATAGTACTTCAAAACAAGAGATATGAAAAGAAAATACCATTTAGGGGCAGTAATTTTTTTCTTAATTTGTTTGGCTGTGGCTGTTGTTCTTGTTCCAATGGCATCAAGCGACAAACAACTTTATGAAGGAATTCTACTCACCTCAATTACGCTGGTAATTTTATTAATGCTTTATATAATAAAGGTCAATGTTCTCGACCATTAAATGCTAACCCAAATACTTTTTAAACTCTTTGTAGTCTTTTACCGTTTTTACATTTCGAGGTAACACCGGTTTTAAATGATTCACCTGCCAACCAGTTATAAAAATCTTTTGTTGCTGAAATAATCCTCTCAAATCATATAAATATTTTTCTAGTTCTTCTTTTGGCAATGAGTTGATAAAAGCGGTAAACACAAAATCAATTTTTGCATGCGACTGTAATTTTTGCAAATCGTTGAAGGGTACAAATTGCCCCAGGTAAATAACGTTGTATCCACTCTTTTGTGCCAGATATGAATAAAACAATAAACTTAATTCGTGCAACTCATTTTCGGGAAGATAAAATAATATGGTTTGATTGCGGGTATTGTTTAAACCAATATTATCGATTGCAGCTATTAATTTTTGCCGAATAATATTTGTTACATAATGCTCTTGTGCTGGAAAGATAGAACCTACTTGCCAAAATGTACCAATCCGTTCAAACAAACTAAACGCAATTTTGTGGGTAGCCTCTTCAACTCCATAACGTTCATGAATTTCGTTAATCAACTTGTAAAAATTAACATTATCGAAATTAACCATATAAAGCAACAAGCGTTCAACATAGCCTTCCTCGTCATTCTTTCCCTTTGTTACTTCTAAAATAGTATCCCGAATTTGCTCTGGCTCCCATTTGGCTACTTTCGATATTTTAAAACCGTTCTTCACCAAAAGTGATACATTTAAAATTCGGCGTAAATCATGATCGGTATAATACCGGATATTCGTATCGGTACGTTCGGGGTTTAACAAGCCATAACGTTTTTCCCAAATACGAATGGTATGTGCTTTTATACCCGATAATGTTTCCAGGTCTTTGATTGAATATCCTTCTTGTTTCATACTTAACAGTTGACAATGTATATTAAATTGAAACACGAAACTAAACTTTTTGTTTAGACTTCCTAGCCCAAATAATAAACAATATTTACATACAACAACTTTGAGGAAGAATTATTTCTGCAATACACGAAAAGAATATTAAATTTATACACCACTTTTTTCGAATATTATCTCATTTTTGTATTTCCTAAAACAAACGCTATGCATTTCAAAACATTGCTTTTCTCCTTTGCACTACTATTAATAGCAGTAATAGGTTTTGGACAACAAAAATATGCCTTGGTTATACATGGCGGCGCGGGAGTAATGTCGAAAGATAAAATTTCGGAAGAGCGTCGGGCTGAATACAAAACCAAACTGAATGAAGCACTGAATATTGGAGATAAAATGTTAAAAAATGGAGCTGCAGCAAGCAAAGTTGTTGTGGAGGTAATCAAAATTCTGGAAGATTCGCCGCTTTTTAATGCAGGAAAAGGTGCGGTTTTTACACACGATGGTGTAAACGAATTGGATGCATCAATTATGGAGGGAAAGACTTTAAATGCTGGTGCAGTTGCAGGAGTCTGCGACATTAAAAATCCGATAACTGCGGCACTTGAAGTAATGAATAACTCGGTGCATGTGTTTTTAAGTGGTGAAGGTGCTTCTGCATTTGCCAAACAACAAGGATTAGACATTGTTCCAAACAAGTATTTCTTTACCGAGTCGCGTTACCAATCGTTACAACGATTGTTGAAAAAGGAACGTGAACGTACTAAAAAAGACAACATGGGAACCGTTGGATGCGCTGTTTTAGACATGCACGGAAACCTTTGTGCCGGGACATCGACAGGTGGAATGACCAATAAAAAATACGGACGAATTGGCGATGCTCCTATAATTGGCGCAGGTACTTATGCAAATAATAAAACCTGTGCCGTTTCGTGTACCGGACATGGCGAATATTACATACGCCTTGGTTTTGCCCGCGATATTTCAGCTATGATGGAATATAAAGATTTAAACATTATAGATGCTTGCCGTGAAGAAATAAAGAAGCTTTCGGAACTAAAAGGTACCGGGGGTGTTATTGGTGTTGATGCCAAAGGAAATATTGCCATGGAATTTAATACCAGCGGTATGTTTCGCGGCTACGTAAAATCGAGTGGCGAACGCAAAGTTGCCATTTTTGAAAACGAATAAATTATAAACTGAATAAATGACTCCCGACTTCGGTCTTCGGTCTACTGATTTTTAATATGAAGTTTCTTTTTCCTACATTCCTGTTTGCACTGCTGGCAATAGCCATTCCCATTCTAATTCACTTGTTTAGTTTCAAACGCTACAAAACGGTGTATTTCAGCAATGTCGATTTTTTAAAAGACATAAAAAAAGAGTCGAAGAAAAAATCGAGATTAAAGCAGTTGCTTATGCTAGCAGCACGAATTTTGACCATTCTATTTTTGGTGTTTTCCTTTTCACAGCCCTTCATACCTGCCAACCGCGACGCCCAAACACAGCCCAATCAGCTGGTAGCTGTTTATATCGATAATTCGTTTAGTATGAATGCGCTTTCGGAACAGGGGCAACTGTTGGAAGTAGCACGAAATAAGGCGTTGGAAATTTGTTTGGCCTACCCTGCCGGAACAAAATTCAGGCTGTTTACCAACGACTTAAAACCCAAACATCAGCACGTTTACAATAAAGAGCAATTTATACAAGAGGTTTCCGAAGTGCAAACTTCACCAACTGCGGTGCCGCTATCCTTAATCTACAATCGTTTTGCCAGCCAAAAAAATGAAACTACAGAAAACGCTGATAAGAACCTTTATTTTATTTCCGATTTTCAACGAACCGTTACTGACATTCCTAACTTTTCTGAAGCAAATATTTTTAGTTATTACTTGCCTCTGGTGCCAAATGAAGTAGCCAATTTGTACATCGATTCGTGTTGGGTTGAAGTTCCTGCTCACCGAATGGGACAAGAGGAAAATATGTTTGTTCGTATAAAAAACAGTTCGAATCAGGATTATCAGAACCTTCCTTTAAAGCTATTCCTAAACGATTCGATTAAATCGATTACCAACTTTTCGGTGGAGGCACAAAACGAAATCGTAGCCAACTTAAAATACAACAACAATTCCAGTGGCGTACAATTGGGTAAAATAGAAATATCGGATTACCCTTTTACACACGACAACAACTGGTACATTAGTTATTTTGTTGAAAAGAACTTAAAAGCTCTGGCCATTTCGAATAAAAACGACGACTCGAAAGAAGGACTAAATTATTTAACGGCCTTGTTTGCCAACGACAACTATGTGCAGCTTGACGAAATGGATGTAAAAAGCATGCAGGTTAACCGTTTACATGAATACAACACCATATTCCTTGTCAATCTCAACAACTTTACCAGTGGCTTTTTAAATGAGTTAGAAAGTGCGGTTAATAAGGGAACATCAGTCGTACTATTTCCGGGTACTAGCAACAATCCGTCTTTTAACAACCAGTTATTAGACCAGTTTAATGCTATGCGGATTGTTGGAATGGATTCCACAAAACAAGACATTTCAGGAATCGATTTTGAGAACAATTTCTTTAAAGACGTTTTCCGCAAACGCGAGCAAAATCCAATACTTCCGAGCATTGAAGGGCACTTGCGTTTTGAAACTACCACCCGCTCTGCTGAGAACGAGCTATTAACCTTCCAAAATGGCGACAAAGCCCTTTCGCAATTGAATTACGAAGACGGTAAGGTTTGGGTATTTAGTTTTCCATTAAACCAAAAGAACGAAGCATTTGCACGCGATATATTATTTGTACCAACCCTTTACAACATTGTATTAAACAGCTTACCTAAACAAGAAATTTCGTTTACAGTAGGAGAAAATACTTTTTTCGATATTCCACGCAACCTAAAGGTAAATCTGGAATCGTCGTTAGAAATTGAAAACCCTGTAAATGCCGATAAATTTATTCCGGCGAAAAGTATTACAGGGCGTGGTACCCGTATCGAATTTGGCGAACAAATAAGCACCGACGGGCATTATCTCATTCAAAATGATGGACACGTTGTTTCGTCGATGGCTTTTAATTATAATCGTTTGGAAAGCGATTTGCGTTATTTCGGATCTACCGAGTTAAAAGACAAACTTGATGTAGCTCAGCAAACCAATGCTACCATTATTGAGGAGGTGGAACGCAACTTCTCTGAAATTTTTGAGGAGATACAAAATGGTAAACAACTTTGGAAATTGTGTATTCTGTTAGCCTTAGCATTTATTTTAGCCGAAGTTTTGATTGCACGCTTTTGGAAATAGGAAAGCAGTGGTCAATATTCAGTAATCAGTTTGTTATTTTATGAAAGTACTACTGTGAGATTGGTAGGTATTTAGCTTTGCTGTTACAGATTTCTCACTGCATTCGAAATGACAATTAAACAATCGCACTCGCCCGGCAGGGATTGAAGCGATAGCTTGCCGTAGCATTTGCCTGTGATACCCAACAGACTGGAGCGACCGGAGGAAGCGACCTGAATATTGTTGGCAGAACTGGCAAAGGCAAAGCAACTTTAGCGAAAAGCCCGGCAGCCAGTCTGAAAAAGTATTCAGTCTCGGTCGCAGTATTCAGTATTACTTTTGCTGTGAACTGAGACTGAGACCGTATACTTTCCTGCCTTGTTAACAAATCTGTTAAAAATCATAATAAAAAATTATTCCGTGTGCGAACACGGTAATTATAATTTGTTAGATTTGCTTCCAAATTAATATCTAAATCGAAATTTATGATTCTTGGACTATTAAAGGAATACGGCGCTGAGACCCGTGTAGCTTTACTTCCGGAAACTGTAAAAACTTTTACCGACTTAAAAGTTGAGGTAATTGTTGAACAGGGAGCCGGTGAAACTGCCTTTGCCGCAGATGCCGACTACGAAGCCGTTGGAGCGAAAGTCGTTGCACGCGCTGATGTATTTACAAAAGCGGAAGTTCTATTACAAATTCAGCCTCCGGCTGATGGAGATACAGAGAAAATTAAAGATTCGCAGGTTTGGGTTAGCGCATTTAATCCGCTATGGGATACCAAGCTTGTAAAAACATTCCTCGACAAAGGAATTACAACATTTAGCCTCGATTTAATTCCGCGAACTTCGCGTGCGCAAGCCATGGATATTTTATCGTCGATGGCAACCGTTTCGGGTTACATGGCGGTTTTGGAAGCTGCTACTAAATTACCAACATTCTTTCCGATGTTTATGACTGCTGCAGGGACAATTCGTCCGGCAAACGTATTGATTTTGGGTGCTGGTGTTGCAGGATTACAAGCCATTGCAACCTCGCGAAAACTGGGTGCACAGGTACAAGTATTTGATGTGCGTTCGGCTGTAAAAGAAGAAGTAATGAGTTTGGGAGGAAAATTTGTTGAGGTGGAAGGTGCTACCGAAGACAAAGCCGCTGGTGGTTATGCCGTTGAGCAAACCGAAGATTTTAAAAAGAAACAGCAACAGGCAATTAACGATGTAGCTGCCAAATCGAATGTGGTAATTTGTACTGCTCAGATTCCTGGACGCAAAGCTCCGCTTTTAATTCCGACAGAAGCTGTTGATGCTATGAAACCGGGTTCGGTGATTATTGACCTTGCAGCATCGAGTGGCGGTAACTGCGAACTGACTAAAAATGACGAAACAGTTGTTTATAAAGGTGTAAGTATTATTGGTCAGTCGAATTATCCTGCACAAAAACCAATGGATGCCAGCCGCATGTTTGGTAAAAATGTACTGAACTTCATGAAATTGATGATTGCAGAAGAAGGTGCATTAAACCTGAATTTTGAAGATGATATTGTAAAAGGAACTTGCATAACACATGCAAAAGAAATTTACAACGAACGTGTTAAATCAGTAATCGAAAAAGCATAACAGATATGGAACAAGTATTAACGTTTTTCTTTGAATACAAAGAAGCGATATTTATAATCGCCTTATCCATATTTGTGGGTATTGAAGTGATTTCCAATGTACCTGCCGTATTGCACACCCCGCTTATGTCGGGCGCTAACGCAATTAGTGGTGTTATTATTATTGGAGGAATTATTCTTGTTGGTCATGCCGACCTAACAACGTTCTCGTTGAGTCTGATTTTGGGGATTTTAGCCCTGATTTTTGGAACGTTAAACGTAGTTGGTGGATTTGCCGTTACCGACAGAATGCTTGAAATGTTTAAAAAGAAAAAAAAGTAGTGAGTTATGGATAAAGTAATAGGAATATTAAACGGAATGGAATTTACCATTGGCGACTCACTACTTGAGCTAAGTTACCTGATTGCCGCACTGCTTTTTGTATATGGTTTGAAATTACTTTCGCACCCTGCCACTGCCCGTACTGGAAACTTGTGGGCTGCCGGCGGAATGGGATTAGCAATGGTAACTACACTTTTATTGCACAAGGATGCCGGAGGAAATGGAATCCCATTAACAAATGTGTGGATAATTTTGGCTGCAATTGGAGTAGGTTCGGCTATTGGCTGGATGATTGCCCGTAAAATTAAAATGACGGCGATGCCTCAACTGGTATCGATTTATAATGCTACCGGTGGTGCTGCTTCGATGTTGGTTGCTTTGTTGGAATACCCAAATGCCATTGCTGGCGATGTGGGGTCAATTATAGTAACTATTTTAGGATTAATTATTGGTGCCATCGCATTTAGTGGAAGTATGATTGCTTTTGCTAAACTCGATGGCAGGGTCGGCGATATTATGAAACCATTTATGACTTACATAAATCTGGTTTTATTGGTTGTTACATTAGGGCTTGGTGTTTACATCACCATCTCCCCGAATCCACCAGCAGAAATGAGCATGGCACTTTATGCGCTACTGGCTATTTCGTTGGTTTATGGAGTTATGTTTGTAATGCCAATTGGAGGAGCCGACATGCCGGTTGTAATTTCGTTACTGAACTCGTTAACAGGTATTGCTGCTGCAATGGCTGGATTTATTTACAGCAACCAGGCAATGATTTTAGGTGGTATTCTTGTTGGAGCTGCCGGAATGATTTTAACCATGTTGATGTGTAAAGCCATGAACCGCTCGCTAATAAATGTTATTGTTGGTGCATTTGGTGGTGGTGGCGCTGCCGCAGAAGGTGGCGACCAGGGAACAATCAAGGAAATTCAATTGAGTGATGCGGCTGTTTTATTAAGCTATTCGCAAAAAATAGTTATTATTCCTGGTTACGGATTGGCCGTTGCACAGGCGCAGCACATTGCACACGAATTAGATACTTTGTTAGAAGGTAAAGGTGTTGAAGTAAAATATGCCATTCACCCAGTTGCTGGGCGCATGCCAGGACACATGAACGTATTGTTGGCAGAGGCTGACGTACCTTATGAAAATTTGGTTGAAATGGATGATATTAATCCGGATATGCCAAACGTTGATGTTGCCATTGTTATTGGTGCAAACGATGTGGTTAATCCGGCTGCCTACGACGACCCAAGTAGTCCGATTTACGGAATGCCAATTATCGATGCTCACTTGGCGAAAAACATCATCATCATGAAACGTGGTATGGGTAAAGGTTATGCAGGAATCGAAAATTTCCTGTTCTTTAACGACAAAACCCGCATGTTATTTGGCGATGCTAAAGCTTCTATTTCGAAGTTGGTTACTGAGATTAAGAGTATGTAAAAATAGTAATTAGTACTGAGTAGTTAGTACTAAGACTTTTGACAATATTTATGAAATGCCATTCCTTTTTGGGGTGGCATTTTTTGTATTACAATAAGCCGTCATGCTGAACTTATTTCAGCATCTCAGGTATCAGAATATTCTGAAACGAGTTGCTAATGACATCAAATCATAACTGCCTGACAGACAACTATTGATGTTTTTGTGTAAATTTGAAATAACGCACAAAATTTATGTCATTCAATTATGAATTAAAATTAAATATTCCGTGCTTCATAATGACAAACATTGCAATAGTTATTTAGCTCATAAATTGTGGCAAGTAGCTAGCAGCGTTCTCCCAAAATCAACAAAACATTAAACCGCTATCGTACAGGTATAAAATGGCTGATTCTTATGTTGGAAACCCTACTTTCGCGCGCTGATTTTCAATATTAAATACAATTATAATGAGTACTCAAAAAATGGGAAATCCAGCTGTAGTAGGTTTAGCTGGTTTTGGATTAACAACTTTACTTTTACAAATTCATAACATTGGTTTATTGGGCATAGGTCCGGTATTAGCAATGGGTTTAGTTTTTGGTGGTTTGGCACAAATGATTGCCGGTTTTATGGAACAAAAAGTAGGTAATAATTTTGGTTTTAGTGCCTTTGTTGCTTACGGTTCGTTCTGGATTGGACTAGGAATAATTTGGTTATTAAATCATTATGGTGTTTACCCGGCATCGAAAACCGACGTAGGTTGGTACTTGGTTGCATGGGCTCTTTATACTTGTATTTTATTGTTTGCTTCATTTTATGTACATAAAGCAATGGCCATTACCTTTATTTTATTGGAAATTGGTTTTATCCTTCTGATTATTGGTCATTTTGGTAATCCAATAATGAATGTTGTTGCAGGTTACGAATTAATCTTCTGTGCATTGGCTGCATGGTATATGATGGGCGCTATCATCATTAACGATGTAGCAGGAAAAACGGTTCTTCCACTAGGAACTGCATGGGCTAAAAAAGCTGAATAACATTAACATAATTATAGAAAAAGGCTGATTCTTAGTTAAGAATCAGCCTTTTTCTATTTACCAAATTATTCTGCCTCCCACTTCTCTTCTTTCCTCACCAGTAGTAACTTCCATAAGCAGCTGTCCAAATTAAGCCATAAACCCTTGAATAACTGCAAAATAAAAACTACATTGCCAATGCAAACCATTGAAAGGACGTATTGAAATGTTTGAAGAAACAACCCTAACGAGCTATGCTCCAGCATTGCGCTATACAAATGGACAATTAGCGCTACAACATAATTTGATCGCTCAAAACGAGTTAATCGTTAAGTTAATAAATTCCATTTCTCAAATGGTTCTTGTACTTAATAAGCATCGTCAAATTGTATATTCCAATAGTAGCTTTAGCCAATTTTTTAAGATTAAAGACATAGAAAAAATACTTGGTAAACGTACTTGTGAAATAATGTCGTGTACTAATGCATTTCGCACAAAAGCGGGATGTGGAACATCTGAATTTTGTAAATCATGTGGTGCCGTAAATGCCATATTAGAATCGCAAAAAGGTGTAAAGTCAACCAAAGAATGTAAAATCCTCACAAGCAATAACGATGCGTACGATCTTCGGGTAACAGCCACTCCTTTTCCTTTGAATGGAGAAAACCTCACCATCTTTTCAATAACTGACATTAGTGCTGAAAAAAGGAAAGAATCGCTGGAACGCGTGTTTTTACACGATATTTTAAACAGCGCTGGTGGTATCTCTGGTCTTTCTACAATTATGAAGGAACTTGACGACCCGGCAGAGATAAATGATATTGCTGAAACCATTGCGAATGCGGCGGATAATTTGGTTGATGAGATTAAAATTCAGAGAGAACTAAATGCTGCCGAAAGTGGCGATCTAAAACCTGAGTTTAATCCTATAGAAACCCATTCCATAATTCATGGCTTAAAACAAGTTTATTCGAAACACGAATTAAATCCGAGTAAAAAAATATACATTCACCCGGAGGCCAAAAACACTCTATTAAATACGGACAGAATATTACTTCAACGTGTTTTAGCCAATATGATTAAAAATGGCATCGATGCGCTTGTTCCAAATGATGAGATTACTTTGAATTGTTTGGATTTTGAAAATCATGTTCGCTTTTCGGTTCACAACAAAAGTTTTATTCCAAACCATGTTCAGCTACAACTTTTTAGGCGCACCTTCTCCACCAAAGGAGTTGGTCGCGGAATTGGAACTTACTGCATGAAACTTCTAGGCGAAAAGTACCTAAATGGTAATGTATGGTTCGAAAGTTCGGAGGCGACTGGAACCACTTTCTTTATTGAATTACAGAAAGATATTTAAACCGCAATTCTTACGCTACGTTATTACTTGCCTATCTTTCGTTTTTTTATTGAAATGATTAAAGAACAAATTTTTGAGAAAATAATTTTATTGCTGAATCAGCGTATTGAGTTTGCACGTCAGGCCATTAACTCAGCAAAAGAATCACGCGATAACGAAACAAAAAGTAGTGTAGGCGATAAGTATGAGACCAGCCGGACTTTAATGCAAATGGAAGTGGAGAAAAACAGAGTCCAGCTAACCAAAACTGAAATGTTAAAATCTGAACTTTTAAAAATAAATCTTCGCCAAAAGTTAAAATCTGTTGAATTTGGGAGTCTTGTAATAACTACACAAAACAATTATTTCATTTTGTCTGCCATCGGCAAAATTGATATTGAAAACCAAAGTTACTTTTGTATTTCCTTAGCATCGCCCATTGGCAAACTGCTTCACACCAAAAAAGTTGGAGATAGTTTTTCTTTTCAAGGAAATGATATTGAAATTACCGAGATAATCTAAATCACGGCCGCCTTCTTCCAGCAACAATCATCCGTTTTTGATCTTCTAACTTCTAACTACTAACTTCTCTCCTCCAACTCCTTCTAAATTCCGTGATTAACCAGATTAAACGAGATGTGTAACGTTTTCTCGTAAAAGCGAATTTGTTTGGTTTCGTAAGAGCTTATTAAACTTAGCGAAATTCCTTTTTTGCCTGCTCGGGCAGTTCGTCCACTACGGTGAGTGTAATATTCATCTTTATCGGGTAATTGATAATGTACCACAAACGAAAGTGCTTCGATATCTATTCCGCGTGCTGCCAAATCGGTGGCCACCAATAATTGCGACGATTCGTTTTTAAACGCTCGCATAACTTTATCGCGTTCCTTCTGCATTAAATCGCCATGAATTGCTCCAACGGCTATATTTCGGGCTTGCAATTGCTGGGCTAATTTTTTAGCAGATACTTTGGTTCTACAAAAAATAACGCCACGGTTTGTTCCTTCTTTTTTCAGGAATTGTAAAAGTGCGTGTAGTTTGTCCTTTTCCTCGCAAATTAAATACTGATGTTCAATATTTTTATTCACCACATTTTGATCACTTACTTCAATTCGGACTGCTTCAGCAGCAAGGTGATCGTTTACAATTTCTTTAATACCATGTGGCAATGTTGCCGAAAAAAGCCATTTGTTTTCAGCCGAACTTGTGTAACCAAGAATTTCATCTAATTCAGTCTTAAAACCCATGCTTAACATTTCGTCAGCTTCATCCAGAATTACCGTTTTTACATGGCTTAAATCAACTGCTTCTCGTTTAACCAAATCAATTAGTCTACCCGGAGTTGCTACGATAATATGCGTTGGTCGTTTTAGTGCTGCAAGTTGCCTTTCAATTGGCGCTCCACCATAAACTGCTTCAGTAAATATTTTTGCTGAATATTTTGTGAATTTAAATAACTGCTTTGCAATTTGCTGCCCCAATTCGCGTGTTGGGCAAAGAATCAATCCTTGCACCTTATTTTGTCCGGCATTAACTTTCTGAAGAAGTGGTAATCCGTAAGCAGCCGTTTTCCCTGTTCCGGTTTGCGCCTGTCCAACCAAGTCAGTATTCGATTTTATTAATATCGGAATTACCTTTTTTTGTATTTCGGTTGGTGTAATAATATTCAGGTCATTCAATCCTTTTACGAACTTTTTGCCTACTCCTAATTCTTCAAATTTGCTCAAAACAGTTATTTTTATAATTCGCCGCGAAAGTACATCTAATATCCTGAAAGACAATTATTTTTCATAATCCAGACCACACTTGGAAACATTCACTTTGCATTCAGCATCCATTTTCATGCTTTTTCCATTTTATCGAAAACAATTGCCTTACTTTGTACCTTTATAAGATTATATGACATTCGAAGAATTAGAAATTATTGAGCCTATATTGAAGGCGCTCAATGCTGAAGGTTACAGCACCCCCACTCCTATTCAGGAAAAATCGATACCCAGTTTATTAAAACGAAAAAATTTGTTGGGGTGCGCCCAGACTGGAACCGGGAAAACGGCTGCTTTTGCCATTCCTATCCTGCAACATTTATACAACGACAAAAACTTAAAAAGTGGATTTCGAGAAATAAAAACACTTGTGATTACGCCAACCCGTGAATTGGCCATTCAAATTCAGGAAAGTTTTACGAAATATGGAAAATACACAGGCATAAAAAATACTGTAATTTTTGGTGGCGTAAAACAGGGTGCACAAACCGAGGCACTTCGTCGTGGCGTTGAGGTACTAGTAGCAACACCGGGAAGACTTCTCGACTTAATGAATCAGGGATTTATTTCATTAAAACATGTTGAATATTTTGTTCTTGATGAAGCCGACCGCATGCTCGACATGGGTTTTATTCACGATATTCGTAAAGTAATTGCCAAGCTTCCAAACAAACGTCAATCCTTGTTTTTTTCGGCAACTATGCCACTTGATATTTTACAACTTTCACAAAAAATTGTAGGTGGAAACCCGGAAAAAGTAACCATTCAACCCGAACAAACTACAGCCGAAAAAGTAGAACAGTCCGTTTATTTTGTGAGTAAACGTAACAAACCAAAACTACTAACTCATCTGCTAAAAACCGAAGAATACGAATCGAGTTTGGTGTTTTCGCGTACAAAACATGGAGCCGATAAAATCGTTAAATTTTTAAAGGGTGCTCAAATAATTGCAGAAGCTATTCATGGTAATAAATCGCAGGGCGCCCGCCAACGTGCACTAACTAACTTTAAAAGTGGTGAAACAAAAGTTCTGGTTGCTACCGACATTGCGGCCCGTGGAATTGATGTAAAAGATCTATCACTGGTTATAAATTACGATTTGCCAAACGAAGAAGAAACCTATGTTCATCGTATTGGTAGAACCGGAAGAGCCAGCGCCAGTGGAAGTGCACTTTCGTTTTGCGATGTAGAAGAGAGGCCTTATTTACGTGGAATTCAAAAGCTAATAAACCAACGTATTCCGGTAATTGACGACCACCCTTTTATTGCAGACAATGAAGAAAGGCCGGCAAAGAAAAAGCCGACACAAGGACAAGGACACCCGCGTCCAAAGAAAAAACCTCGTTATGGGCAAGGAGCAAAGCAAGGAAGTGGTGAAAGAAATAATAATAACAATAGACGAAAGGATTCCAATCGTCCTAGTTCAAAAAATCGTTCACGCTCTCGTGCTCGTTAAAATAGTATAGAAGATTAATTTGGTTTAGTTTTTAACATTGATTATTAAATCGGGATTGGAGAGGAAAGTCGGATTAGAGTTTCACCATTTGTTTCAGAACATAAGCAATTGATTTTTATTCCAAAATCAATTTAAAAACAATATGATTGTACAATATTTTTAGCATTTTTGGCAAGACAAAAAATCAACAACTACCATGCAAAATCTAAAAACCAAACTTTTTATCCTTTTCGTGTTCGTATCGTTTTCAATCTCAGCCCAACAAAAATTTTTAGTTGGAGGTAGTGGCTGGAATAAAATTGCAATAATTGATAAAAACACAGCTAAAATTGATTGGTCGTACGATTTACCTGAAAAGAGTGAATGCAACCACGTACGATTTACACAAGACGGAGATATACTTTTTTCTTACAAAAAAGGAGCACGCTTGGTAAATTCATCAAATGAAACGATTTGGGATTATAAAGCAAATGAAGGAGAAGAGGTACACACCGCAAAGCAACTTGCCAATGGAAACTACTTTTTAGGGGTTTGCGCTCAACCATCGCGTTTTATTACTTTAAACTCAAAAGGTGAGAAAATTAGCGAACAGAACTACGAACTAGGAATTGATAGAAACCACGGGCAATTTCGCCAAGTGACACCTACCACAAACGAAACAATTATAATTCCGGTTTTGGGTAAAAGTGAAATAATAGAAATTGATAAGAATAATACGGTACTCAGAAAAATAAAAGTTGAAGGGAACCTGTTTTCTGTAAAAGTACTACCCAATAAAAAATGGTTAGTGGCTTGTGGTGATGCCCATAAATTTGTTATTGTTGATCCTAAAAATGAGAAAATAGTAAAAGAATATACCAACGATTTTGTAAAAGGTTCTTCTTTAAATTTTGTAGCCGATCTACATCTCCTGAAAAATGGAAATTTTTTAATTGCCAATTGGAATGGGCATTCAAAAGATAAAACTCAAGCTAAACTTGTTGAAATAAGCAAGAAGGGAAAGGTTCTATGGACACTTCCCCACAACGATGAAATCCGCAATATTTCTTCAGTAGATTTTATCTTAGACTAAAGAAATCCGTTTAAAAGTCTTTTAAGTATCCTCCCAAACATCAATTCTTCTTTCTAATATTTTTACTAAGTTTAGGCTTTCATATTTAATCCAAATATTAAAGTCTAAACTAATGAAGACATTTTTGTACATCGCCTTGCTACTTTTTGCCTTTTCATCATGTTCGCAACCCAGCGGCAACGTAATTCAGGTAAATAGCACTATTCCTATATCATCAACCAACACAAAGGATTCAATCCTATTAAAGGCTGCCCATATTGTACCAACAACGAACCAATACGAAGCGCTAAAAAACGAATACATTGCTTTTGTTCACTTCGGACCAAATTCTTTTACGCGCATGGAATGGGGCAATGGAATGGAAGACCCGGCAATTTTTAATTTGCAAAACCTTGATACCGACCAATGGTGTGAAGCGATGCACGCAGGTGGGATGAAAATGGTAATTATTACGGTAAAACACCACGATGGATTTTGTTTGTGGCAGAGTCGTTATACCAAACACGGAATAATGTCAACTCCGTTTAAAGATGGTAAAGGCGATATTTTAAAAGAACTTACAGCTTCGTGCGAGAAATATGGTTTAAAATTGGGAGTTTACCTTTCTCCTGCCGACTTATATCAGATTGAGAATAAAGAAGGTTTATACGGAAACCTAAGTAAATATACTGAACGAACCATTCCTCGCCCTATTGAAGGACGCCCGTTTGCCAATAAAACAACGTTTAAATTTAAGGTTGACGATTATAACGAATACTTTCTGAATCAGTTATTTGAGTTGTTAACCGAATATGGACCGGTGCATGAAGTTTGGTTTGACGGGGCCCATCCCAAACGTAAAGGTGGACAAACTTATAATTACCTGGCTTGGAAAGAGTTGATTCAAACACTTGCTCCCGAGGCTGTTATTTTCGGCAAACAAGATATTCGCTGGTGTGGTAACGAATCAGGAGGTACGCGCGACACCGAATGGAACGTTATTCCTTATAAAGAAGATCCGGCATTAATGAACAGTTTTGGTGATTTAACAGCAAAATCGTTGGGAAGCCGCGAACAGCTATACGAAGGTAAATATTTACATTATCAGCAGGCAGAAACAAATACATCGATTCGTGAAGGTTGGTTTTACCGCGATGATACTGATCAGGGCGTTCGTAGTGCAGACGACGTTTTTGACATTTACGAACGCTCGGTGGGTGGAAATTCGACTTTTCTATTAAATATTCCGCCAAACCGCGAAGGAAAATTTTCTCCACGCGATGTAGCAGCTTTAAAAGAAGTAGGCAAACGAATTGAAGAAACCTATGCGAGCAATTTATTACAGGGAGCTAAAGGGCCAAAAGAAGTTTTAGATAATGATGTTGTTAGCTTTGTATTGTTAAGCGATGATAAAACATCGATTGAAATAACTACACCTTCGGAGATTACATGCAACCGTTTTGTAATTCAGGAAGCCATTAGTACAAACGGCGAGCGCGTTGAAGAACATGCTTTAGATGCTTGGGTAAATGGTGAATGGAAAGAAATCTCCTCGGCTACAAATATTGGCTACAAACGTATTCTGCGCTTCCCCGATGTAAGTTCGAATAAGTTTAGATTGCGAATATTAAAATCGCGCTTTACTCCGGTAATTTCAAATATTTCAGCACATTACTACCGCACTCGCCCACCACAATTGGAAATTACAAGTAATGTAAACGGGCAAGTTACTATTCAGTCACAAAAACATAAATTTGGATGGAAACCTCACGGAGAAGATATTGCAGCCAACTTGCATGGAGGAATTGAAATTCGTTACACAACTGATGGTTCGGAACCAACAAAAAAGTCAGAACTATATTCTGCACCATTTTCATTTTCCAAAGGCGAAGTAAAAGCAATTGCCTTTAACAAAGAAGAATCGGGTGCAGCTACTTCTGCCCTTTTAGGAATTGTAAAAAAAGACTGGAAACTAATTGGTACATCTAGTAAGCATGCTAAAAATGTAGGAGAGAGAGCATTCGACGGAGAAAACAAAACCTACTGGTTGTCGAAAGACAAAGGAAACAGTCATTATATTTCAATTGACTTGGGTTCGGAACACGAATTAAAAGGTTTTGCTTATACACCACAAACCCGTATGGCTGATGGAATGATTGAATCAGGTATCGTTAAAATAAGTACAAATGGAAAATCATGGAAAGTGCTTGAAAACTTCAAATTTGGCAACCTTATTAATGATCCAAGCACTCGAAGACATTTCTTTAAAACTGCTACAAAAACGCGCTACATTCAAATTAAATCTACAGCTATTGCCGGTGATAATAAATCTGCTGCCATTGCTGAACTTGATTTACTATAAAATTAAACCTTTCCTGTAGAGTAAAAAACGCAGTATTGAATTCAATCAATTCTGCGTTTTTTTTGTTCTTTAAATCGGACTCTACTTATCTTTTCTACATTTGGTGATTACAATATTGACAATTGATAATGCAAGCACATATTTTAAATGGTGACGGCCTTTTGCACCAACTTCAAAACCGTATTGAGGGAGTAAAGATTGTTTGTCGCGAGTGTATGATTGAAGGGAATACAAAGGGCAAAACACTGGATGAGATCTTTGAAAATCGTGCGCTTTATATTCAGAAAATTTACGAGGTAAGCCAAGCTAATTATAACGCAAAAACTAAAGAAGAGCTTTTACGAATACAAAACATACCAAAGGAACATGAAATTAACCTTTGGTTCGAAGATGATTTATTCTGTCAAACTAACTTCTGGTTTGTTGCCCACCTCTTAAAAGAACTCAGAATTCAAAATCCTATATTTTTGGTAAAATGAATGCTGCTGAACTTCGCAGTTCATTTCAAAACAAGACTAATATTAGTGTCGAAATTCTTAACGGACTTCAAAAACTTTGGTGGGCTTACCAACAAAACGATACTTCTGCAATGCTGTCAATTGCACAAACATTACACACACATTTTCCGTTTCTTGGGCCAGCCGTTTATGCTCAAATTTCTAAGTATTTGCAATTGCCCAAAAAAGCATTGGGAAAAATAATTAATGAACTAAACACAAGTGAATTTGAAACCATTTTTCAGGAATTTTGTAAGCAAGAAGCAATTTATGGTTTTGGCGATTCGCAAGTAAAACGAATGTTTGGTCAAATAATAAAAGACAAAAATGAGCAATAAATATATTACCGATAAAAACTTTAAAAGTATTGATTTTTCAGAAAAAGGTATTGAGAAAGCCGATTATGAAAACTGCGAATTTGAAAGCTGCAATTTCTCGAAAAGTAATTTAAGCGACTTTGTTTTTGAAGACTGTAACTTTGAGAATTGCGACTTTAGCAATGCAAAAATTACTAACACTGCGTTTAAAAACATTCAGTTTAAAAGCTGCAAACTAATTGGTTTACAATTTGATGAATGCAATCCTTTTTTATTAGAATTTCAATTTTCCGAGTGTACTTTAAACTACTCCTCGTTTTATCAGCTAAAAATTAAGGGCACCAAGTTTACAAAATGTATGTTGCAGGAAGTAGATTTTACTGAAACAGTTTTAAGTGCTGCCAACTTTACAGAATGTGATTTTTCGGGAGCAATATTTTCACACACAAACCTACAAAAGGCTGATTTTAGAACATCCATTAATTTCTCGATTAATCCTGATCAGAATCAAATTACCGGAGCAAAATTCTCCTTGGAAACTTTATTGGGACTTCTTCATCAGTATAAAATCAAGGTTGGGTAAACGACTAATTATCAAAATATAACTTCCACCTTCATGAAACTGTCTTCTTCGTGTTGGTTTCTTGCTGAAGAAAAAAGTCGGTTGAAGCATAGCCAGAAATGCTTAATTGCTTGAATAAATAGACCCTCTATTGAAAAAATACTTACAAAAATAAAATGTCTATCTGAAATCCAATGTGAGCAGGTATTAATTAGTGAGTCGATAAAATGTAGTAAAGTAAAAAGGAGACTCAACAGTCTCCTTTTAAATGTTAACCCCCAAACACACATAATACCTGAACGGTATTATACTACAA
>JAUVDE010000077.1 GCA_030595485.1 Draconibacterium sp. | reverse complement strand
AAAATGAAATTGAAAGAAAAAATAACAAATTATATAAAATCATTAACTAAAATTGATATATTTTTTATTACTATATATAATACTATAGGCGCATTAGAGACTTTTAGACGTAATACTACTTGGATTTTAGTATTAACAATTATAATGACAGTAATATATTTATCTCTTACTAAGCGGGGGAAAATTGATGGATATTGAAAAAACTATTAATTCATGTAAATGGTGTCATAAAATAATTAAAGATGATTTACAAAAGTGTTGTATATTTAGAAGAATATTAAATAATTTCACAGGGGAGTTTGATAGTTGGAGTAGTATAGAACATGATTTAAAAGAAGAATTTGCTAAACAACATAATATTGTTTTTAGTAAAGGTATAAGTGTTGGTAAATAAAAATGTGTGAACCAATAGATGATAAGTTTTGTGAATGTGAAGGTGCAAGATTAGTTTGTGCTTGTAGTATTTGTCAGAAATGTATGAGGCTAGTAAAATAAAATGGAAGGCTTCAAAACTTGTACAGAGCATAAATTTATCTATAATAACGATAAAATGTATTGCCCACATTGTAAAAAACTATTAGTTATATATGATAGGAGCGCTGTTAAATGATGAAAAAGGTGGCATTATTGATAATAATGACGATTCTTTCCGCTATAATAGTTCAATCTACTAGTATTATTCATAGAAAAGGTACAAATATACAAGATAATATTCGTTTAGTTAGCCTTATACCTGAAGAATATTTAAAAGGTATAGATTAAGAGCTTTAGATTAAACCATTTTCGAAAAATATAGTCAATAAATAAAATGGATGAATTAAAAAATATAGCACCCGAGTTATCGAAACTAAAAAAGGAGAATCCTTATGGAACTCCCAGAAACTATTTCGATGATTTTTCGGCACGTATGCACACAAAAATTGAGCAGGAAAAACTGCCTGTTACTGAAAAGAAACCGGGTATTTTTCAATTGCTGAAACCAGTATTTGGCTTAGCTGCAAGTTTTGCCATAATTTTCATGCTGGTTTATGTTCCGCTAAAAACCTTTGTTTCGAAAGAAACCACTCATGTTGCACAGAGCACAGAATATACCGATTATGAAGTTCTAAATGTTTTAGAATATTTAGACGAAAGCTCATTTTTTGCCATGCTCGATGAAGAAAACGCAACAACAGATGAGTTAACAAACGATGATTTAACATTGTATGTAAGCGCCAATTTTACCGATTACGAAATTTTTGAACTCACTGAAAATTAAGAACATTATGAAACGAATAATATTTTTGCTTACAATCGCTGTTTTACTATTTGCTCAATCAACAGTTTTTGCCCAACGTGGCCAAGGGCATGACAAAGAAAGATGGGAAAAGTATAAAGCTGAGAAGGTTGCATTTTTAACCACCAACCTTGATTTAACACCGGAAGAAGCTCAAAAATTCTGGCCGGTTTATAATCAAATGGAGAAAGAAAAGTCGGAAATGCAAATGAGACGCAGGGAGATGGAACATAAAGTTCGTGATGCTGAAGAGACGCTTTCAGATAATGAAATAATTAAGCTTACGCGTGAGTTTGCTAGCACTCAAGAAAAAGAAGGAGCGTTAAATACCAAATACAACGAAGAGTTTTTAAAAATTCTTTCTCCGCAAAAAGTACTAAAGCTGTATAAAGTTGAAGGCGAGTTTAGAATGTACTTGTTTAAAAAGTACCGCGACCAAAATAGAAAAGAAGGAAGTAAACATCCCTAGAAAAAGGATACAAATAAAAAAAAGGACAGGCCATTAACCTGTCTTTTTTTATGTTGAGATTTTTCTCTTACAAAGCTTTGAACCAATCTTGAAAATATTTACCAAGAATTGGAGTTTCTTTTTTTTCTCCCTGAACTGCACCAATTAGGCTCATAATCCAGAAAACGAAAATAGCTATTGAAATTATCCAACCGATGACCGGAATTAATACTAAAATCATTCCTGCAAGCATTAGTCCTAAATTCTGACGAATATAAAAGCTTGCAAATTCATCCTTTTCATTCGAGTTAATCACCAGTGCAATAACCCACCCAATTAAGAACAAGTGTGATACAATTGCATTTGTTTTTCCATCCATTATATTTGAGATTTAAAGTTTCCTACAATTTACACAATTAATCTCTTATTTAACAAAAAATATTATTGTTTATTAATCACCTAATTCTTTAATCTTAGTTTACCATTCGTATACCCAAGTATAGGTTGTATATCGGGTTTTTGGTGGATCGTGAAACACTTTGTTACCTATTTTCTCTCCACAGCGGTTGGTTAACCTTAATCCATCCTGAAAAAATACGGGGTCGTCTTCATGCAAACGATAGCCCGAAAACTCTCTTTCCTTTTTATCGAAATGTGTTAAACCCGCAAGCATATTTGTATACCTACCTTTATTAAAATAATAGGTTCCCAAAAAATAATCTTCAAGTCCAGAAGATAAAAACAGCGGTTCTTTTTCGCCTCCCAGATATGCTCTAACACATGACTCCATATAACTTATATCTTTCCAATGCTTTGTATCACGCAGGCCTTTCGCTTCCATACAAACCATGTACAACATTCCCTTTCCCGACACATTACACATATCAAATTCTTCTAAAGGCTCTGCGGTATAGTTTTCTAACTTATGCAATTTTAATCGAGCATTACTTGGCAATTTAACGCCCGAAAAAACAACTGGAAGATTCTCTGTTCCTCTCACAATCCACCAAAAATGCTGTTTCTCTTTTCCTTCGGCTTTTATCTTTGCAGTAATTTTAATTTTGCTCCCAAACGGAATTTTATAAGTATTGTATATTCCACTAGTGCCACCAATATTACCCATTCGTTCGGTTCCCCAAGGGGCGAAATCATCTTTAAATCCAATACAATGCCCAAGGTATAAATCCATGTTTATAGAAGGCTGAACTTCGCTATCAACATAAACTAAAATATCAATATGCTTCAACTCTTGTCCACCAAACCACATGTGAGTTATACAACCTCTACCATCGTAACTAAACAATTCCGTTTCCTTATCGTACTCCAAAACAGTCAATTCCTTGCCCATTGTTCCAAAAGTTTTCAGGGAGGTTACATCGGGATATGTTTGAGCAATTATGCTTTTGCTAAATCCTGTTATTAAAAAAAACAGAACACTAATAAACAAAATTAAAGTAGTTCTCATAGTTAAGTGTTTTAACAAAGTTTGTTTCTACTGTTTAATAAATTTAATCGAATCGGTTTTGTTGTTATACGTTAAACGTAACAGGTAAATTCCGTTTTTTAACGATGCCACAGGAATTGTATAAGTATGCTCAGATTCCATTTTCCTTTTTGTTGCAACTTGTTCTATTTTTCTTCCATAAATATCATGAATAGAAAATATTACTGCAGAATTTATTGAAGTATTCAACTTGACATTCAGATGGTCAGAAACAGGACTTGGATAAACCTGAAAGTTGATGTTATCATTCTCTATCGGAATTTCAGATTCCGTTATTCCAACAACAGTTCCAACAGGAATAACCTCGCTTATGCTTTTTAGTAATGATTTTGGATTATTAATATCTACATCGTAGCCTTGCTCCCATATCATTATGCCTTTTAGTCCTGATTCCAAAACATAAGTCGCTTTTTCTTTTATAGCATCAATGCCATTATAGTAATAAGTTTTACTGTTATGAACTACGGAGTTTACGGATGCCTCAGAATCATACAAACTAACAATTTCACTATACTTTATAGAGCTTCCATCAGTGGGAGTTCTTCCATAAAACGGGACACCTGCAACCAATTTATCTGCTTTTGCCCCTGCGTCAATCCACTGTTGTACATATTCATTTAACTGCGCTATAGAAACCTGCATTCCGTCTCCAAACACTCTTCCATAAGTCATTAATCCAATATGGTCCACCTTGTTATTCGTAAATTCGTCGGCTAACGAAGTGTGTGTTTTTCCAATGGCCACTGACAATTGTAAACTTGTTCCTTCAAAAGCAGTTTTTAATTCGCTTAATAATTTGCCATAGTTAGAATCATTTACTTCTCCATGATACCCTTCCCAGTCAATATCTGCTCCATCAACTCCATTATTCAATAGTAGTGTTTTTACATTTTTTACAAAGTTTGCACGAGCCTCATCACTTGCAGCCATTTCATCGAAATAATCGGATTGAACCCAACCACCGAAAACTACAAATATCTGTGTTTCGCTTTCAGTCCTCCAGCTTTTTAGCGTGTCAAGATCTTTTGCAACCTGTGGTATTTGATTTAAATGAAGAAAAGTACCGCTTCCATTAATACGACCTAATTCTCCTGAACTATCTACGCCCAGCGAAAAATAATTGACATGTGTTAAATGATTCAAAACTTCTTTTGAAACTGATGAGATATTGTAATACGGCAAATAACTAATTACACGAACCGTATGACTCGTTTCTTCTCTAAAAGATGTGTTATTTCCAGTAGGCGTGTAAAAACTTTGACCAGTGGTTGATACTACTGCATGTCCATCTTTATAAACAAAAATGATTAATGCCCAAGTGACTATTATTACAATCAATCTCATTATGTATCTATCCTCTCAATTAGTTTTAAATGATTGAATTCTATTGTAACAAGAGTAAACCAGTTTATGTATTACTATTAGTGTTTGATATTTTTCTTATCGAGAAAGCGTGTTAAATGCTCTTTATCAATCTCATCGCTATCGCCATACTTTTCACGTACTTCAATCAGTTTTTTATGCATTTGTTTTTGCACAGCAGCATATTCAGGATTACCATATAAATTATTCATTTCGGTCGGATCTATTTCCAAGTCGTATAATTCCCAGGTATCCGAATCGTAATAAAAATGAATGAGTTTATAACGGTCGGTACGAATTCCATGGTGGCGCTGCACATTGTGTTCTCCAGGGTACTCATAATAAGTGTAATAGATTGCATCTCGCCAATCATCACTTTCTCCACTTACAACTTCGCGGAAAGATTCACCTTGAATATCTTCAGGAATTGAAGTGTTGGCGTAGTCAAGAAAGGTAGCAGCAAAATCAAGATTTTGGATCAATTCATCCACTACTGTTCCCTCCTTAATTTCTTTCGGATAACGCATTAACAGGGGTGTGCGGAACGACTCTTCGTACATAAATCGTTTATCGAACCAACCGTGTTCTCCCAAATAAAAGCCTTGATCGGAAGTATAAACTACAATTGTATTCTCGGCCAATCCTGCCTCATCTAAATAATCTAACATTTGTCCTACTCCATCATCAACCGACTGAATAGTCGCCAAATAATCTCTCATGTAGCGGTTAAACTTCCACAAAGCCAGTTCCTTTCCTTCAAGCTTTTGCACTTTAAAATCCGTTATAAGTGGTTTGTAATGTTCATCCCAGGCTGCTCGTTGCTCATCGTTCATTCGATTATACATATTCTGGGCAGCTCCTCGGTACTTCGCTTTAATCTCACCTTCCTCATCCAACATCTTGAGGTCGTAAACCAAATCCATATGCTCAAAAATGCCCATTTCGTGCTTGGCAGCAACAGGTCGGTTCTTGTAATCATCAAAGAAATTTGCAGGAGGTGTAAAGTTTACGTCATCAAATAAATCAAGATACTTTTTTTCTGGCATCCAAGTACGGTGCGGTGCTTTCTGATGGTAAAGCATCATGAATGGTTTATCTTTAGCACGCTTATTTTTAAGCCAATCTAAAGCAATATCGGTTGTAATTTGGGTACAATATCCTTCGTATCTTTTTTTCTCTCCATTTTCAATAAAATCGGGATTATAATATTGGCCCTGCCCTGGCAATACATTTGAATAATCGAAACCTTGTGGCAAACCATTAATATGAATTTTTCCAATCATGGCAGTTTGGTAACCAGCCTTTTGTAACTGTTTGGCAAAATTATCTTGATCCCAATTAAAGGCCTGTAGATTATCAACTTTCCCATTTACAAAACTATGCTTGCCAGTCAACATTACTGCACGGCTCGGCGCACAAATCGAATTCGTTACATAGCCATGCGTAAAAAGTGCTCCTTCTTCTGCAATTCTATCAATGTTTGGCGTGTTGTTTAATCCATGACCATAAGCACTAATCGCCTGATAAGCATGGTCGTCGCTCATTATAAAAACAATATTGGGTTGCTCAATTGGTTTTTCATTTACCGTACAAGCAGCAAATAGTACCAGAAATAAAAGAATTAGGTATTGGCTTTTAGTTATCTTCATGATTTTTTTCTTTATAAACTTCAAACTTATTAATATATTTAATGAATACAATGCGAAATTTTATATTTTGCATTCATTACCTTTATAAATAAATAAAAACACAAAATGGCTAATCTGAGAAAGATTCTACTTCTACTATTTGTTATCGGCGCATACCTTACCCAAGCAAAAGAAAAACCAAACGTATTATTTATCATCTCCGATGATTTAACAGCCACCGCACTTTCGTCGTACGAAAACAAGGCTTGTTTTACGCCAAACATCGACAAATTGGCTTCGGAAGGAGTAATGTACACCAGTGCCTATTGCCAGTTTCCGGTTTGTGGTCCTTCGCGTGCTTCATTAATGTTTGGTTACTATCCTCATGCCACTGGTACGCATGGTTACACAAGTGGGCGCGAAAACGTGGGAGATAGAAAAAGTTGGTCTCAATTGTTTATGGACAACGGCTACAAATCGATGCGGGTGAGTAAAATTTACCATATGGGTGTTCCTATTCATATTTCGCAAGGTTCGAATGGCGAAGATGATTCTTTGTCGTGGAACGAACGCTACAACAGCAAAGGATTGGAATATTTATCACCCGGTGTTGGCGAATTGGTTCAAAACAATCCGGATGGCACGAAGCCTGTAAAAGATGGAAATGTAATGACCATTGTAAAATCAGAAGGTGGAGACGATGCACAACCCGATGGAAAAACGGCCTTAAAGGCTATTCAGCTGATTAAAGCAAACAAAGACAAACCCTTCTTTTTAGCAGTTGGATTTGTGCGACCACACGTACCTTTTGTGGCACCAAAAGAATATTTCGAACCTTATCCGTGGGAAAGAATGGCATTCCCGATAAGTTACAACGACGATTGGGCTGACATGCCCAAACGCGCTATTAACTACGTTACCAGCGTGAATGCTAAGATGAGTCCCGAGCAAGAGAAAAAAGCAATCGCCGGTTACTATGCCTCGGTTTCGTATATGGATGCGCAAGTTGGAAGGGTTTTAAATGCCTTAAAAGAAGAAGGTTTGGAAGACAACACCATAGTAATCTTTACTTCCGACCATGGCTTTCATTTGGCAGAACACCGCTTTTGGATGAAAGTTAGCTTAAAGGATGAATCGGTTCGCGTTCCATTGATCATTAAAGTACCAGGTGAAAAACCTGCTGTTTGTAACTCTTTTGCAGAACTGGTGGATTTGTATCCCACAATTTCGGAACTGGCAGGATTAACTCCTCCAAAACATATTCAGGGGAAAAGTTTGGTACCTACCATTAAAAATCCAGAAGCAGAAGTTCGCGATATGATTTTTACAGTTACGCAAGGCGGCAAATCATTTTTATTGCGAAACAGAGAGTGGGCTTTTATGTCGTACAACGAAGATGGCAGCTTGGGATACGAACTGTTTGACATGCTAAAAGACCCGCACCAAATAACGAATTTGGCAAAACGTCCAGAGCATCTGGATACGCTAAACCATTTTAAAGAATTGCTGGCGTTAAAACTGAAAGATGTTCGGAATAATGATATTAATGGTTATCCTGACAGGGAATAAACATCACTTATAATACAGAAAACATATCAAAATAATAGATATGTTTTTTGTATTACAATTAGTTTTAAAGATGTGTTTTCAATTAAAAACCAGTTAATAATCAGCACCTTCATTCGACTGCTTACAAGATTCCACCCAAGCCAATAAATCAGCTTTCATTTTATCTGCCAAATCAGAATTCTCCTCAATAATATTTTTAGTTTCACTCGGGTCATTCACGAGATTATAAAGCTCAAACGTCTTTCCTTTGTCGGTACTTATTAGTTTATATTCCTGCGTTACCCACGATATTTTTCCGCCATACTGAAAGCCCATTGGTTTTTCGCGATTGATATTTTCACCATTTAAAACCTCCTTTATGCTAACTCCATCGATTGGGCGTTCAGCAGGAAAATCAAGTTTTAACATGTCAACAATAGTAGGCAAGTAATCACTGGTAAACGATGGGAAATCGGTTTTCTGACCGTCTGTAATTCCATTGAGATAAACACAAAATGCAGGTACACGAACACCACCTTCGTAAAGCGAACGTTTTCTTTCGCGGAAAGGACCTGAGGTTCCAGGAGTTCCATTTTCCGGGCCGTTATCGCTACAAAACCAAATCATTGTATTTTCTGCCTGTCCCAGCTCTTCCAGTTTTTTCCAGAGACGACCAACCTGCTCATCCATTCCAGAAATAGTTGCATAATAAATTTGCTCCTGATGCGAATATTGACTGTATTCAGCCATCATTTCGGCATTGGCAACAACAGGCAAATGAGGTGTTTGAAACCACACCACCGAAAAGAATGGATCCTTATTTTCAACCGATTTTTCTACAAATGGAATTACTCTGTCCATAACAAGCTGAGAGTTGTCACCTTCTAGATTTTCAGTTTCAAAAACCTCCTCACCTATCCAGTAATGTGTTCCATATTGTTTTGCCTCATTTCTATTTTCAACCGCTTGCCAACCGTAACGTAAACTTTCGCCCTTTTCCGTGTCAAATTTTGCAGGTTTTAACATGGGGTCGTAAGTTGGAATCTTCGACTCGGTAACCAAATAAGTATCGTAACCATGCATAGTTGGAATACTGTAATGAGTTGAATCGCCTGGCCTGCCACGGTTAGCATCTTTTACTTTTGTGGTGAGCGTTCCCAAGTGCCATTTCCCAAAATGACCGGTTGCATATCCTTCTCCTTTTAATAATTCAGGCAAAGTAATCTCTTCTTTTTTCATGTGCCCGGCATTGGCTGTCGGAATTCCATAACGATACGGATTTCTTCCGGTTAAACAACTACCGCGTGTTGGCGAACAAACTGCCGATGCTGAATAAAAACGATTAAAAGTTATTCCTTTTCCAGCCAGCATGTCCAGATTCGGGGTTTTAATAATTTCGTTTCCATTAAAACCAGTATCGCCCCAACCGAGGTCGTCGCACATAATTAGGATGATGTTTGGATTCTGGCTTTCGGTTTCGGTTTTTGCTGTACAGGAAACCAAAAAAATTGCAGTGAGAATTAGTAGGTAGAAATTTGTTTTCATGTTTTTTTGTATTTAAATCACCTCATCAGGATAAGGCACGGGTATATTTTTCTTTTTTATTACAGGCATTTGGGCTTCAGTTTCGCGCAAAAAACCGGAGAGTACTTTTGCCATTTCTGCCAATTTTTGTTTCTCATTTTTGGCAAGGTTATTTTGTTCCGAAATGTCGTTTGAAAGCTTATACAATTCCAGATCTTGTGTAACATGCTGGTAAATTAATTTCCAATCGCCCATGCGTACTGAACTGTATGGAGGTTGGTCGTAGGTGTTTGGATAGTGCCAGAATATGGGTCGGTTTTGCTTTTGGTTACTATCGTCCTTCAAAAAAGGGACAAAACTTTTGCCATCAATAATACCACCAACTTGCTCGTATTTTTGCACTCCTGCCATTTCAAGAATTGTGGGAAACAAGTCGTCTATGATCACATAGTTTTCGTTTTCCGAATTTGGTTCAGTTACTCCCGGCCAATCCACAATTAGTGGAACCCGCACACCACCTTCGTAGGGTGTAAGTTTGTGTCCGCGTAATGGTAAATTCCTGTCGGCCTGACTTGGCTGCCCATTGTCCGACATAAAAATGATGATGGTATTTTCTTCCAAACCATGTCTCCTTACATTTTGCATTAAATCGCCCAAAGACTTATCCATACTTTCCACCATCGATGCGTATGTAGCCTGAAAATCGGTCAATCCCATAGCTTTGTATTTGTCGTAAAAACGGAAGTCTTTTTCCCAGGGCGCATGAATAGCATAATGAGACATGTACAAGTAAAACGGTTTTTCTTCGGCAACAGCTTTATCAATTTGTTGGTTTGCTTCAATTGTTAAAACCTCGTTCAAATACATATCGGTTCCATGATATTTTTCTAATCCAGGAATATCCCAAATGCGGTCGCCTTTGCGAAATGCGGCACTAAAATTATTTTTTGCATAATAACTTCCTGGACCACCGGCAGCATGTCCGGCAATATTTACATCAAAACCTAAATTTAAAGGATCTTCTCCCGGTGTATCTTTTGCTCCAAAATGTGCTTTACCCGAATGAATGGTACGATAGCCATTTTCGCGAAGAATTTGTGGTAGCATTTTTACAACGGTAGTTCTTTCTACTCCT
>JAUVDE010000019.1 GCA_030595485.1 Draconibacterium sp. | reverse complement strand
GGGGCATATTTAATTGTCAGCAGCAGGGAGACAAACGTTAAAACAAGTATAATGCCATTACATAGAATTCAATAACAGCAGAAATTATTAAGTTTTCGGCTGCGAAAGTGCAAGAATTGGTACATCCAATTCTTTGGCAATGGCTTTTAATGAACGCGAAATCATACTTACTTCCTGCTCACGACTTCCACGGGAATCCGTTCCGGCGGTCATTAGCTGAAGGTAATCGACAATTAGAATTTTAATGTCATGCTGCATTTTCAGACGTCGGCATTTTGCTCTGAATTCAAAAATCGAAAGTGCCGGTGTATCATCGATAAAAATAGGAGCATCGTCAAGCGTTTTTATTCGCTGGTTAAGCTGTGTCCATTCGTAATCTTCCAGTTTTCCGGTTTTAATCTTGTGACCACCCAATTCGGTCTCTGCCGAAATTAATCGGTTAACCAACTGCAGCGACGACATCTCGAGCGAGAAAATCGCTACGCCTTGACGGTGCTCAACAGCCATGTTTCGGGCCATGGAAATTACAAAGGCTGTTTTCCCCATTGCAGGACGAGCAGCTATAATTATAAGGTCGGAACGTTGCCAGCCAGAGGTAATTCGGTCAACAGCGCTAAAACCCGATGGTACACCACTTAATCCATCTGCTTGTGCACGTGCTTTCTCAATTTGCAACACGGCCATGTTCAAAAGCGGTTTAATGGGTACAGTCTCCTTTTTAATGTTCCCTTCCGAAACCTGGAAAAGTGCCGATTCCGAAAAATCGAGCAGGTCATCCACATCTATAGTGTCGTCGTACGATTTTGCCTGAATTTCAGAAGATACCCGAATTAACTCGCGCTGCATAAATTTTTGTGCAATAATACGTGCATGAAACTCGATGTGGGCAGCTGATGCTACACGGCGGGTAAGTTGGGTAATGTAACCCGGTCCGCCAACTTCATCCAACTGTTCACGGTCTTTTAATTCCTGGGTAACCATTAAAAGGTCGACAGGTTTTTCTTTTCCCGAAAGCGTTTTTATGGCATCAAATATCTTACGGTGTTCTTCTTTGTAAAAACTAACGGAGTCGATGGTGTCGGCAACAGTAACATAGGCGTCGCGTTCGAGCATAAGTGCTCCCAAAACAGCTTCTTCTACCTCAATAGCTTGTGGTGGAAGTTTTCCGTACTGAGCGTTAATTTGTTCTAATGTTGCTTGTTGTTTTTGCTGATTTGATTTTCTAAATTCCGCCATGTTGTAATTTTCCTGATCTAAATTGGTTAGGTTTTGGGCATTTAAAGGAGTTCAAAAGTATACAATTACACGCCCTACAACAAGAGATAATTGCAAGTGTTTTCAACGAGGTTTATTCACAATTGTTAATTGAGCTTATCCTCAACAATTTGCGTAATAATTTCTTTTAGTGTGCTTCCCATGGCCTCAATTTGCTGCGGAATAAAACTCGTTGCAGTCATTCCTGGAGTAGTGTTTACTTCCAGGAAATAAAATTCCTCATTTTGCAAAATAAAGTCGATTCGGGCAATGCCTGAGCATTCGCATAAATCGTATATTTCGGAGGTAAGCTCCTGACATTTTTTGAAAAGAGGTTCGGGTAACCGGGCCGGTGTAATTTCTTCGGCGGCACCTGGTGTATATTTGGCTTCGAAATCAAAAAATTCATTTTTAGGCAAAACTTCGGTTACCGGAAAAACAGTTTTTTTATCGCCAATTTTTACAATTCCACAAGTAAACTCCGTCCCATCGATAAACTGTTCAACCAAAGCTTCGTTGCTCTCTCCCCATGCTTTGTTAATGGCCTTTTCTACTTGAGCCAATTCTTTTACTTTAGTAATACCAAAACTCGAGCCTCCTGCATTGGGTTTAACAAAAATGGGTAAACCAAGTTTTTCTACAATCGCTTGTGCATTTATTTTTTCGCCTTTTTTGAATTTTAACGAATCCGCCATTTTAACGCCTAGGTTACGCAAGTAATTGTTGCAAAACCATTTATTAAAAGTTAATGCTGAAGAATGAACAGAGCATGAGGAGTAAGGAAGCTGTTGTAATTCGAAATAGGCCTGTAAAATACCATCCTCTCCCGGAGTTCCGTGAATAGTAATGTAGGCAAAATCGAACTTGATTTTTTCGCCGTTTACTACAAAACTAAAATCATTTTTGTCGATGTCGGCAATTTTTGTGTCGTTCTGAAAAACTTCCCAGTTTTTGCCTTGCATTTGAATTAACCAAGGATTAAACCGTTCGGTATCGATCGCCTTTAGCACGTTGGCGCCACTTTTTACCGATACAATAAATTCGGAAGAATCGCCGCCAGCAATTACGGCTATATTTGGTTTGATATTGTTAGTCATTTCTGTTTGCAATATAGTTTTCCCATCTGTCAATTGCCGTTGTCATATCTTCCGGCAAATCGGAATTGAACACCATTTTTTCGCCTGAAGTTGGATGTATAAAACCTAAAGTTTTAGCGTGAAGTGCCTGCCTTGGCAGAATCTGGAAACAGTTGTGTATAAATTGTTTGTACTTGCTAAATGTAGTGCCACGTAATATTTTGTCACCGCCATAATTCGAATCGTTAAACACCGCGTGGTTGATGTGTTTCATGTGTACTCTAATTTGGTGTGTGCGCCCTGTCTCCAATCGGCACTCAACCAAAGTAACATAGCCAATTCGGCGTAGAACTTTATAGTGTGTAACGGCATGTTTCCCAAAATCTCCTTCAGGAAAAACCGTAAAAACTTGTCTGTTTTTTAAGCTGCGTCCAATGTTTCCGGTAACTGTTCCTTCATCCTCTTTTAGGCTCCCCCAAACAATGGCATTGTAACGGCGTTCGGTGGTTTTCTCGAAAAACTGTAAGGCCAGTTTAGTTTTTGCAATCTCGGTTTTGGCTATTACCATTAAGCCCGATGTGTCTTTGTCGATTCGATGTACCAGTCCCGGGCGTGGATCTTCGCTATTAAAAAGCGGAAGGTCTTTAAAGTAATAAGCCAGAGCATTTACCAGTGTGCCCGAGTAATTTCCATGGCCTGGATGCACCACCAAACCCGGAGGTTTATTGATTACGAGCAGTTGGTCGTCCTCGTATACAATATTTAGCGGAATATCTTCAGCAATAATTTTAAGCTCTTTACGCGGATAGTCCATCATAATCTGGATCTCCTCGTTGGGCTTTACTTTGTAGTTGGGTTTTACCGATTCGCCATTTACCAAAATGTTTCCAGCGTCAGCCGCTGCCTGAATTTTGCTTCGTGAAGCATTTTCAATTCGGTTTGATAAATATTTATCGATACGAATGGCGGATTGACCCGGATCTACAGTAAAACGATAGTGTTCGAATAATGCACCTTCTTCCAATTCTTCCTCAGGTAATTGTATGTCGGATTCTTGTTTTTCAATATTTGAAGCTTCCAACTGCGACTTTAGACTTTCTTTATCTTCCATAAAATTATTTTTCGAAGGCATTGTCAATTTTCTCCTGATTGGCACTTAGCCAAATATCAACCGATGAACCCAATTCTACTTTTGTAACAAACTTAGGATTCGGGAATTGTTTCCAGACTTTTGCGCTTAATGAGTCTTCGGCAGTTGTAAATGTATCGTCGTAAATAAGCACACCTTGATTTAACTTGGCAGCTGTTAAAGTCGCTAGCGCATCTTCAATCGAAAACCCGGTGAGGTTTGGTAATGGTGTTTTTAAATTTCCCTTACTTCTTCCTACAATTAAATCGATGCTGGTTCCTTTTACTAATTTATCTCCAGTAGATACCGGGACAGAATCTTGCAGAATATCCAAAACCAAATCGTTGTATTCCGATGGTTGGTACGAAATGTTGCCAATAAACAAACCGCTGGTTTCAATTAAAACTTGTGCCTGACGGAAAGAGATATCGGTAAGCCGGGGTAAAATTACTTTTTCCGGTTCGCTTGAGTTCACCGTAAGAAAAATAGTGCGGTTTTCTTTCACATTTGAATTAGCAACCGGTTGTTGATCAACAACAGTTCCCGGTTCAAACTTTTTGTTGTAAACCGAATCTATTATTTCAATTTTTAATTTATTGGCTTGTGTGCTTGCCAAGGCTTCATCTACGGTAAGGCCCGTTAAGTTGGGTACCGGATACGAAATTCCGTGACGGGTGTAATTATTTAGTCCTTGCAGTGTGGCATAAAGTATTGCCGCAACAAGAATTAATGCAAGTATAAATTGGATTATAAATGCACGGCTGATAATGAATTTTCCTAAGCTCATGATTTGTCGATCTTAATAAAGAAACAAAAATAAATCAAAAAAAGTATGGGGAAAGAAAAATTACAAGAAACAACAACAAATAGTAAACAAATTACAATTAATGTATGTTGCCGATTGTGCAGCCAGAAACTTAAGCCCAAATAATCTGGGTAAATTCCAATTAGTAATGGGTAGAAACACGAAAAGGTAAAGAATTAGCTTCTTTACCTTCCCGCAAAAGTTTTAAGATATTAACTATTTTTTATGTCTTGGCTCGTCTGAAACAGACAACCTTTTTCTTCCTTTTGCTCTACGGGCTTTAATTACCTTCTGACCAGCAACAGAAGACATTCTTTCTCTGAACCCGTGTTTGTTCTTTCTTTTCCTATTCGATGGTTGAAATGTTCTTTTACTCATTTCTATAAAGTTTTACTTGTTTCTATTCTAAATTTTCGGACTGCAAAAATAGTGCTTTTTTTAAGTCTTCCAAACACTTAAACACTTTTTTAACAGAAATGCAAAAATAGTCATTTTTTGCTCAGAACCAATAGCTTAACTATATCATGAAAAACATTTTAATGGCGATAGGCAAAATAAGTGCTCCAAACGTGCGTCTATTAATTCTTTTGAAAGTGTTTAGTAAAACCAAGGAGCCTAGTTCGGGTCAAGTCCGAAGGATGCTGATTAACACTATAAGTTGAGTTGCATTTATTTGTCTGTAAAAATTGAATTAGTTTTCTTTTTTTATTGAAAAGCGAAATCCTATTCCATGCAAATTAGTGATTTTTACTGCAGGGTCGGCTTTGAAATATTTTCGAAGTCGCGAAATAAATACATCGAGGCTGCGCCCCAGGAAATAATCGTCGGAGCCCCATACTTGTTCTAATATTTCGTTTCGGCTCAGAACTTTGTTGAGATTTTTTGCAAAAAGCTTCATCAACTCGGCTTCTTTTAAAGTAAGGCTCCTTGCTTCACCATTCAAACTCAACGATAAGTCATCGGGATGAAAAACGAATTTTCCAATTTGTATTTTCTTTGATGTTTCTCCGTTGCTAATAGGTTGCGATTGACTGCGTTTTAAAAAGATTTTAATTTTCAAAAGCAGCTCTTCCATGCTAAATGGTTTTGGAATGTAGTCGTCGCCGCCAATCGTCAGTCCCATAATCTTATCTTCGGTCATGCTGCGCGCAGTTAGAAAAATAATAGGCACTTGCTCATTTGTTTTTCGAATTTTTTCAGCTACCTGAAAACCATCTATTTTGGGTAACATTACATCTAAAACAATAAGGTCGAATTTATTATCCCTAAAAAGTTGAAGTGCAATTTCACCATCTTCGGCCACCTGAACATCAAAATTGTTTTGCTCCAGATTATCTTTTACAATAAAACGTAAAGCTTCGTCATCTTCAACCAACAATATTTTAAAAGCTGTTTCACTCATAATTAATTCGGGATAGTTAAGGTAAAGATACTTCCACCTTTTGGATTTTCATCAACTTTAATTTTCCAATGGTGGGCTTTTACAATTATATGAACGTAATCGAGGCCAAGCCCAAACCCTTTTACATTGTGCACATTTCCTGTGGGAACACGATAGAACTTTTTAAATATTTTTCTACGGTACTCACGTGGAATTCCTATGCCATTGTCTGTAAAACTTAGTTCGATATTATTTTTTCTTCTTTTGACTTTTACTTGTATCTCGGGTGAGGTTTCGCAGTATTTTGCTGCATTCTCAAGGATGTTTGAAATAAGGTTTGTGAAATGGAATTTGTCAGCATTAATGGTGCATTCGGTACAATTAAGTATACTTGTAACTTTTGCTTTTTGTCCTGAAGCGGTATGTTTGAAAATCTCGATGATTTCTTGAATGAGAAGTTTCGTATTTATAGTTTCCAAGTTCAGCTTTATACGACTTTTCTCTATCGAAGCCAGGTTTAATACTTTTTCCACATTCTTAGATAAACGTTCGTTTTGTTCCTGAATAATTCGGGCATATTCAAACAAACGTTTGGGCGAATCAAGAATTTTTTTGTCGTTAAGTACATTTGCCGAAAGGGCAATGGATGAAATTGGTGTTTTTAATTCGTGGGTAAGATTATTGATGAAGTTTTTCTGGACTTCGGATAATTGGCGTTGGCGAATAATTATAGCGAGCGTGTAACCAAAAAAGAAAATAACCAAAACGAGCAGGCCCGTTAAAAAATACCAAATCGAAAGACGCGAATTAAAATACGATGAGCGGTCGGGAAAATGAATGCTAAAATAGTTGGTATAAGCTTCGTTCACCGGAAAAGCATAAAACGAAGGTTGTTCTTCGGAATTTGGCAAAACCAAGGTTCCTTCATCCATTTGTTCTTCGGTAGGATTAAAAATAGCAAACTCAAAACCGTAGTAAATTTCGTGCCTTTTTAGTTCATGTATCAGGTTCGATTTAAGCAGTTCTTTATCGATAGCTGCGCCTACATTCACCAAAAAAATACTGTTCGAAATAATTTCAACCGGTGTAATGCTGTCAAAATTTGCTGTACTTCCGGTTGACAGCATAATTTGCCACGCCACTTCTTTTAAAGCCACGCTGGCACTTTCTTTAAACTGTTTATCTGAAAGGTTATACGAGTTTCGAATAAAGGTAAACTGAATTAGAAAAATACCTGCAACAGAAATTGTAGCCAGTAAAATTATATATTTCAGTGCTTTGCCTTTCATTAGTGCCATTATAATTAGCGAATCTACACATTTTTTCAGATGGTGGCTTGGGTTAACAACTCATTAACAAAATATTGAATTCGATTAACACCCTGTATTCAAAAGCATTCGTACATTTGTTTTGAGTTTTAGTATAAGAACAGATTTGAAGCAGACTATCTCAGAACACAGATTTAATATCAAAATATCAAATTAAAAAAATAAGGTGATGAAAAGATTTTTACAATTAATGGTAGTATTTTCTTTAGTTGTTGCAGTGAATTCGGCACTGGCGCAAGGAAAAGCACAAATTAAGTTTGAAAAAAAAACACACGATTTTGGCTCGTTTCTAGAAGCAGATGGTGTGCAGGCTAGTAGTTTTAAGTTTAAAAATGAAGGCGATGTGCCATTGTTGCTTACTAATGTGCGAGCATCTTGTGGATGTACAACTCCAAAATGGACGCGCGAACCTGTTGCTCCTGGAGCGGAAGGTGAGATTCAGGTAAGCTATAATCCTAAAAACCGTCCGGGTTCGTTTAACAAATCAGTTACAGTTACTTCAAATGCAACTGTAAAAACAACTGTGTTACGTATTACTGGTAAGGTTGCACCGCGTGAGAAAACTTTAGCCGAAAAATACCCAAGAAAAATTGGACCACTTCGTGTAAAATCAAACTACATTTCGTTTGCTAAAATTAAGCAAGGCGAGGTTGTTACCAAAGAGCTGGAGCTGGTTAATGATACCGACAAACCGGTTGAAGTTGGTTTCAGAACTGTGCCAAAACACCTTAAAGCAGTAGTTAAACCTTCAATTGTTCCTGCCGGAGAACGAGCGAAACTTACCGTTACATACGACACAAAAGCTGCTAATACTTTTGGTTTCGCATCGCACCGTATTTATCTTTCAATTGATGGAAGTAAAGATTATAAAAGCTCGATTGGTGTAAGCTGTACCATCGAAGAGGACTTTTCGATACTTACAGCTGAGCAGTTGGCAAATGCACCAGTTGCTAGATTTGAGCCTAAAACCCATGATTTTGGTGAAATGAAACAAGGCGAGAAAAAAGAACATACTTTTACTTTAACAAACGATGGCAAAACTGATTTGCATATTCGCAGGGTTCGCTCTTCATGCGGATGTACTGCCGTTGCTCCATCGAAAAAGGTTATTGCTCCAGGTGAAACTGCTCCTATTAAAGTAACTTTCGATTCGCGCGGCAAACGTGGCCGCCAAAGTAAATCGATTACAGTTATTACTAACGACCCTAAAAGTTCAACAGTAACATTGCGTATTTCGAGCAACGTACTTACTACAACAAGCTAATTTTATTTAAGGTTAAGATATTGAGAAGGTGTTGCAAATGTATATTTGCAGCACCTTCTTTTTTACCGTACTTTTATGTCTTTAATATTATTTGAATGTCGGAAATAGATAAACATCATATTGAAAACAATCCCGAATTTGAAGGATTAAAAGTAAATCAGGGAATTGAACAACCAGCACCTGTTAGTAGCGATTCGGTAAAACGTTTCCTGAAAAAGCAAAGGAAGCTTTTGGCGGTTGATGAATATGTTAACGGAATTTTGAATGGCGATATTACCTTGTTAAGTAAAGCCGTTACTTTAGTTGAAAGCGCCAAACCCAACCATCAGAAATTGGCACAGGAAATTATTACCTTATGTTTACCGCACAGTGGGAAATCTGTTCGAGTAGGAATTACCGGAGTTCCGGGAGTTGGAAAAAGTACTTTTATTGAAGCCGTTGGGAAATACATTACTAGCCGTGGAGATAAATTGGCAGTGCTTGCCATCGACCCAAGTAGCGAGCGTACCAAGGGGAGTATTTTGGGCGATAAAACCCGAATGGAGGAATTGGCAGGTGACCCAAACGCTTATATTCGTCCCAGTCCAGCGGCAGGCTCGTTGGGGGGTGTAGCGCGTAAAACCCGCGAAACGATAATTTTGTGTGAGGCAGCAGGATTTACCCATATTTTAATTGAAACAGTTGGAGTGGGGCAGAGTGAAACTGCAGTTCATTCCATGACTGATTTTTTCTTGTTGCTAATGCTTGCCGGTGCTGGTGACGAACTTCAGGGGATTAAACGTGGAATTATGGAAATGGCAGATTTAATAGCCATTAATAAAGCCGATGGTAATAATGTGGACAAAGCTAAAATGGCGCAAGTTCAATATCGAAATGCCATACATTTATTTCCGACAAAGGAATCGGATTGGGAACCAGGCGTTTTAACCTGCTCTGCTTTTAATAAAATTGGTATCGATGCTATTTGGCAAGAAGTTGAAAAGTATAAAGCAAAGACAGTAGAAAATGGGTATTTCTACAAAAAGCGTAACGAACAATCGACCTATTGGATGCACGAAACCATTGAGGGACAGTTGAGACAAAATTTCTACGAGAATCCTGAAATTAAGGAGAAGTTGCGTGTTTTAGAGAATTATGTTTTAAATGATAAAATGAGTTCGTTTATTGCAGCTGGCGAGTTGTTAGATTTGTATTCAAAACTTAAATAATTGAAAATGTAGCATGTTTAGTTTCATGCAAAACTTACACACCATATACTACAGGATTCTAAAAATTTGAAAACACTTAATTTTGTAAAACCTTTCTGCTTGAAAGGCGTTATAATTACCTAAAATAGAATAACAAAAAAATATAATATCAGATGAATTACGATGTAATAGTTATAGGTAGTGGCCCGGGAGGATATGTTACTGCCATTCGTGCTGCTCAGCTGGGTTTTAAAGTGGCTGTTGTTGAAAAAGAAAATTTAGGTGGAATTTGTTTGAACTGGGGATGTATTCCGACCAAGTCATTATTAAAAAGTGCACAGGCTTTTGAATATGCCAAACACGCTGCCGATTATGGTGTTTTAATTGAAGGCGAAGTGAAACCTGATTTTGGAGCCATGGTAAAACGTAGTCGTGGTGTTGCTGAAGGAATGAGTAAAGGAATTCAGTTCTTGTTTAAAAAGAATAAAGTAGAATCGATTTTTGGCTGGGGAAAACTAACTGCAAATAATACCGTTGAGGTTAGCGATGAAGCCGGTAAAAAAACATCGTACACAGCTAAGCATATTATTTTAGCTACCGGAGCACGTTCACGCGAGTTGCCTAACCTTCCGCAAGACGGCACAAAAATTATTGGTTACCGTAAAGCTTTAACGCTTGACAAACAGCCAGAAAGTATGGTTGTTGTTGGCTCGGGTGCAATTGGTAGCGAGTTTGCTTATTTCTATCATTCAATTGGTACAAAAGTTACTTTGGTCGAATTTATGCCAACCTTGGTGCCAAACGAAGATGTTGATGTTGCCAAACAATTGGAGCGCAACTTCAAAAAGAGCAAAATGAAAGTGATGACCAATTCTTCGGTTGAAAGTGTTGATACTTCGGGCGATAAATGCAAGGTTACCATTAAAACGAAAAAAGGAGAGCAAGTTGTTGAGGCGGATATCGTTCTTTCGGCAGTTGGAATTGCGCCAAATACCGAAGGTATTGGTTTGGAAGAATTGGGTGTTGAAACCGAACAAGGCCGTGTAAAAGTAGACGAATTTTATAAAACGAATGTTGATGGTGTTTATGCTATTGGCGATATTGTTGCAGGTCCGGCTTTGGCACACGTTGCTTCGACTGAAGGAATTACTTGTATTGAGAAAATTGCTGGATTAAATCCTGAAGCGGTTGACTATGGAAATATTCCGGGATGTACGTATACAAATCCTGAAATTTCGTCGGTTGGTTTAACTGAAGCTAAAGCCAAAGAAGCAGGCTATGAAGTTAAAGTAGGGAAATTCCCATTTTCGGCAAGTGGCAAAGCAAGTGCTGCCGGGCAAAAAGATGGTTTTGTGAAGCTTATTTTTGATGCAAAATATGGCGAGTTACTTGGTGCACATATGATTGGTGCAAATGTGACAGAGATGATTGCTGAATTAGTAGTTGCCAAGAAATTGGAAATTACTGGTCACGAATTGCTAAAAACTATTCATCCGCACCCAACCATGAGCGAGGCGGTAATGGAAGCTGCCGCAGCTGCTTACGATGAAGTGATTCATATCTAAAATAACATAATAATATATTAAAAACCCGAAGAGCTAATCTTCGGGTTTTTTGTTTTAGTCAATTTGAATATCGGACACAATTGTTTGAAAAATTCATAAAACATTGAAAATCAGTTATAAAGTTTTGGTAATAAAAAATTAGTTCTAATTTTGCGCCTAAGACATCAACTACTTATAACCGTAATATTTCCCACAATTACTTTTGTTAAATGGGAGTAAATAATCTTTTATTAAAATAGAATTATATGAAGAAATTGACACTTCTTGTGGCATTTTCTATGCTACTTCAATTGTCCTTTGCGGGCGGATTGTTAACTAACTATAATCAAAGTGCACAGTATGTGCGTATGCTAGCAAGGAATGCTGCCCTTGAAATTGATGCCGTTTTCTACAATCCGGCAGGTTTGGTGAAAATGGAAGATGGATGGCATTTTGCCTTTTATAGTCAAACTATTTTTCAAACGCGTGAAATTGATTCACAGTTTCCTTTGTTGAATGATGGCTATTATGAAGGAGAATCTAAAATTCCGGTATTTCCCAATTTGTACGCTGTTTATAAAAAAGATAATTGGGCATTCTCTTTAGGAGTTGGTCCAGCAGCTGGAGGTGGTACTGCCGAGTTTGGTAGTGGCTTGCCTTCGTTGGAAATTCCTGTATCGAAAGCAGTTCCTCAGCTTGCTCCTTTAGGAGTAACTGGTTATGATTTGGAAATGGCTCTTGACGCTTCTTCGATTTACTGGGGAATACAATTAGGTGCAACCTACGCTATTAACGAAAAATTTTCGGTTTATGGAGGTGCGCGTTTAATGCCATCAACAAATCAATACGAAGGATATATTAAAAACATTCAATTTGTTGTTGGTGGAAATCTAGTGTCAGCACCTAGTTTTTTATACCAGGCAGGTGGCGCAGCGCAGGCTGCAGCTGATATGCCTCGAACTTTACAACCATTGATGGATGGTGGGGGCGGTTCATTTACCTTAGCTCAACTAGAAGGAGCAGGTTATATTGATGCCACTCAAAAAGGACAGATTGAAGCTGGTTTGCAACTTATGGGAATACCCCCGGAGCACATACCTATGATGGATCTAGCAACTGTTCAAGGAGCTTATACACAGGCAAGTCCCACATTTCAAGCAACGGCGAATGAATTATATAGTAATGGTGAAAAGCTTGAAGATTCCTATGTGAAAACAAAACAAAAAGGATTTGGAATTACTCCAATTGTTGGTTTTAACTATTCGCCAAACGACGATTGGACTTTTGCTGCAAAGTATGAGTTTAAAACGGATTTGACTTTAGAAAACGAAACTGAAGTTGATGATCTTGGCTTGTTTCCTGATGGTGCCGAAGGGAATTATGATGTGCCAGCAATTTTATCTACCGGTATTGCTTACCGTGGATTAGATTGGCTGGAAGCACAATTATCGTACAATATTTATTTCGACAAAGATGTTGATTTCGGATATAATGTAAGGTATTCAACAGCTGGTGAAATGGTAAAAAGAGAAATTGATAATCATGGTCATGAAGTTACCATGGGATTTCAGTTTAATTTGAGCGAAACGTTTGCCTTTAGTGTTGGTGGTCTTACACTACGAACAGGTGTTGCCGATAGTTACCAAAGCGATTTTAGCTTTGCTAACGATGCCAACGGATTTGGTGCCGGTATTATGTGGAAAATAACAGAGCAGTTGGTACTTGATGCAGGGATTTCAAATATCTGGTACAAAGACGAAACAGTTACTTTCGCAGATTCTGATTTGAATATGAACTACGATGAAACTTATGGTAAAAAATCGTTTAGCGCTGCAGTTGGCTTATCATACAGTATTTTTTAAATCAATAACTTATTTATATATTATCAGAAGGGTGTGGAGTTAATCTACACCCTTTTTTTGAATAGTATCGACAAGCCTGTAGTTTGAATGATTAAAGTTTAAGCAACAGATTTCTTTTCAATTAGTTTTGGCTTTAAATTGAAATTTGTGAAATAAAAAAAAAGCTACCTCGGAAACCGAAGCAGCTGTTGAATTATTTTAAAACCTTTATAATTTAGATTGCTTTTGCTTCAATGTGGCAATCAAAATCCATGTTTACTATAAAATCCATTGGTGCCATATTTGTTGATCCCTCAACCCTTATGGTAATCGATTTTGTTGAATTGAGAATGGTTCCAGCGGGCACCAATTTTGTTTTGTCTATTGTGCGCTTATTGTCTGTAGCGGTAATATTTTCAATGGTAACAATGGCTTGACTAATTCCTGAAATAACAAGGTCAATTTTGTTAATCTTTTCATCCGTGCCAAGATTTGTAAAAACAACTTCAGCACTATTAATATCAATCGATTTTAGATGACCCAAATAGTCTGAAATTTCATTAATATCACTAAGCGAGGCAGTTTGTGTAGCACCAAAAGAAAACTCTTCTTTGGTTGATTTAACTGCAATTGCAGTGGGAGCAGTTACTACTACGGGAATATCCAATGAAAGTGTTTCGTCAAATGTAATTGTATTGGCTTCTTCAATTTTATTGCATGAGAAAAGTAGTGCTGGGGTAATAATAAGCAAAAGGAGTAATTTTTTCATTTCTGTTTGTATTAAGGTTATTATGACTGCAATATACGGAGTAAAGTCACGCGAGTTAACTTTATTTAGACTCAATCTAAAAAAATGTTTTCGGAAAAAGAACGCCTTGTGTAACTATCAGTATAAGAACAGAGATGTAAAGCTAGTTTAAATCAAATATTTTATTGAAAACTTCGTCATTAGTTAGTTTGCCCGTAAGCACAAATTCCTTCTTTCCTTGTTTTTTTAGTTCACTTAAATCGAATCTGAATTCTTTTGTGAAATAGGCTTTACATAAGTCATTATTAGCATTGTGGCGTATTTCAAAAGTTGGAATAGTTGAGCTGCTCGCTGTCCAGGGGTGCATGCGTGCCAAATCGATGGTGTGTTCCTTGCAACCTCCACTGTACGAAATCTTTATGTATAAACAATTGCCGTCAACAAAAGCCTCGTGCAGATAAACAGGATCTCGTGCAAGGCTATCGTAGTTCTCAAAATACAAATCTACGTATGGGGCGCAGGCCAACTCTTCTACATATTTAATGTCGCACGCAATGCCACGGTCGCAGCCATTTATAACGTTGTCCAATTCAATGTACTCAACCAAAACGCGTTGTCCGTGCATAAACGAATAATCTTTTGGGTAATACATTGGTTGAATTCGGTTTCCATTGTCCAGCTCAATAACAAAACTGCAATCGCCGGCTCCGGCATAATCTACCACTATCCCGGTTTCCTGAAAAAGAATTTCATCGTCTTCCTGACAACTGGTAAATACAATTAAAACCAAGGATAATATTCCGATTAGTTGTTTCATGGCATTAAGATTTATTGCAAAACGCATATCTTTCTACTTTAGTCTATCTTTTCTATTTCGATTATGTCGCAATGCTTGCCAATAGTACAACCCAATTCATGCAATTCTGTTTCGTAATACTTCAGGTTAACTTTATCGCCCGATTTGAATTGGTAGATTGTTTCTATGTCGTCAATAATTAGTGTATCTCCTTCATTCATACGTATTTGTTTGGCACAATAATACAATCCTCCACTCAACCAAACAGTTCCAAGTCCTTCTTTTAATTCGTTTTGTTGTTCTTGGTCGTCTTTGTCACACGACACAAAAAGCACAAGAAATATGAGAATAAGACCTGTTATTTTATTGTTCATTTTTCGGATTTTTAACAGTTCCCATAAACAAAATAGCATCGGTATCTTTTTCGGTTATGGCATAAAAGAACGGATGGTTAACATTAAACTGGATATTTTGTACCGGACCTACTGAAGTTACTCCGATACTAACAGCTGTAACGGCTGCTGCCTCTGTGCCTTTTTCGTTTACTTTAATAAATGTTTTATGTTTTACCTCATCTATTTTTAGCCTACCTGCCTTATTAATTCCTGTAAAATCGGCTCCATTGTCAAATGCAATGCTCATGCCCATATCGCTCAACACACTGTTTAGCTTTATTTCGTACTCGTATTCTAATTGAGGGAGTTTTATATCCACATTTGTGGTGTCGTTAAAACTACTCATCCAGTTTTCCCAATTGGTTTGATCTAGCTTGTTGACAATGTCTTCAAGTGACTTGCTTTCATGTGGTAATAAAACAAACATGCTGTAGTTTCCCGAGCCGTAAGCCAGTTGCACCGCACTAAATAGTTCGTTTGAGATGTACGGAACAGCATCTGTTTTTTGCATGGTAGGCACATCATTTGAAATGCCTTTTGAGTTTAAGTAAAAGGGTAAGTTTTGCGTATCATCCTCATCGAATTTGTTTTGCCAGATTCCGTTAAAGTAGATGGCATTCAACAAAAACATAACCTGGTCATCACTGATGTTTTCGATAATCTTATCAATCTTATCGTGGGTTTTATCGGCTACCCAATTGTTAATGGTCTTTACGGCGTTAGGCGAACCAAAATCTATTGCATCAATTTTTGCATCGTAATAGTGCTGATTGGTGGAAATAAAATCGTTTTCAACCTGAAAATCCTGACGGTAAAATATGGCATTGGCAATTTCAAGGACAACTTTCGGGTCGAGTGATTTTAAAGCGGCGACTAAACTTTGGTACGATTGATTAATATCCTGGGGTGTAAGTCCATAAAGATTAAGCGTTTTTTCCATTGCACTTTTTGTTTCGCCGTTAGCTCCATTATAGGTCATAGCCAGAGCAAGGCTAATGCTAAGTGGCGAAACCATGATATTATCACTTTTTGTTTCGCTTGCATAAACTTTCTGAAAAAGTTCAAGTCCGAATTCATTTTCAGCTTCAATTAGTTGAGCCGATTTCTCGTCGAGTACAATTGTTTTTGCGACCCAAGGCTCTTCTTCGTTTTGACTGCACGATGAAAAGGTAAGAAGTAGAATGACTATAAAAAGTGGAAAGACTGTTTTCATTTATTGTATTTTTTAGATGCTACAAGGTAGATGTGATTTTAAATTAAAGGGTTGCGCCCAACAATAAAGATAATTATTTTGCACCTACGCAACCCTTTTTACGTCATATTCATCTTACTTGTGATTTTACGAAAAAAACCGTAGAGCAAAATAGCAAATGCTTGAAAGGCAGCATTCTACCAAATGGGTATTTATGCTTATTTTTGTAGCATATTTGCAATAGATTTTGGAAGACCTAAAAAAAATAATAAACGGGTGTGCTTCGGGTAACGTACGTGCACAGGAACAGCTTTACCACAAGTTTGCACCACAAATGTTTGGTGTTTGCTTGCGCTATGCTAAAGATCAAACCGAGGCAGAAGATAATTTGCAGGAAGGGTTTGTGAAGGTTTTCCAGAATTTAGACAAGTTTAGGCACGAGGGTTCTTTTGAAGGTTGGGTAAGAAGGATAATGGTAAATGTTTCGCTCGAGAAATTTCGAAAACAGCATTTAATGCATCCGGTTGAAGATGTGAGTATTTACGACACTCAGCAAGTTTCGGATGACATATTAGCCAAAATTTCGGCTCAGGAATTAATGGAGCTTATTCAGCAATTAACACCTCGTTACCGAATGGTTTTTAACCTGTATGTAATGGAAGGGATGAATCATCAGGAAATTGCTGATGAGATGAAAATTTCGGTCGGAACATCAAAATCAAATCTTGCACGGGCAAGGGATATTTTAAAGCGTAAAGTGAAAGTACTTTACAGCGAAGTTGGAACAAGTAATAATACGGCTTAATGAACGATAAGTTAAATATGGATAAGCAAATCCGCGAGAAGCTCGATGGTTTTTCGGTTGCGCCACCACCTCATCTTTGGAATAATATTCAGGGACAAATGGTCGCACAGCAAAAGAAAAAACGTTTGGCCTACATCGGTTGGATTTCGGCAGCGGCAGTTGTGGTGTTTGCTTTTGTAGCTGGTTGGTTTTTTAATGAAAAAACGAACATGGTAGCACCGGCCATGGTTGAACAAGAGATTGTTTCGCCAAAAGCGACTGAACGCACTTTTGAGCAGCAAGTAGATATTGCAGAAGAAACCTCCCCAAAAGCATTGGTAGCAGAAATTCAGAAAACAAATAGAAGTGAAGACAATAAAAAGTCGGAAGCCTTTTCAACGAGCGATTTTGTAGTTCAGGAATTGGAAATAGAAGACGATTTTGTAGCATCGCTGGAAAGAATAAGCTACGATTTATTAGAAAGCCTTGAAGCCATTTTTATAAGTGAAGAAAACAATTTAAATCTTGCCGAGCGCAAGAAGGTTGAAAAATCGAAAATAACAATTACCACAAACGACGAAGTTTTAATGGCAGCAAATGCCAAAAACTATCAGAAACAGAAAACAATAGAAAA
>JAUVDE010000175.1 GCA_030595485.1 Draconibacterium sp. | reverse complement strand
TGCTTCTGCCCAGTTTGCTTTGTTTAGACAATACTTTACACGCGGTGCTTCAATTTCGCCCTGTATTAAGCCAGCATCTTTTAATTCTTTTAAATGCTGCGAAAGTGTTGATTTAGCAATTGGTAGTTCGTCGCTTAAATCGCCACTATAACAACAACTTTGTTTACCTAATAGCTGCAATACATACACTCTTACCGGATGCCCCAATGCTTTTGCATAGCGTGCAATTTTTTGTTGTTCATCTGTAAATATTTGTACTTCCATCTAAAACCTCCTTCATGTTCGTTGTTCGCAAAATTACGAACAGTTTTGTGAATCACAAATAATTTATAACTTTTTATTCAAACAACAATGCCCGGCTCAAAACTGAACCGGGCATCATTTGCTATTGTATGATCTAAATATCTATCCTGCAACAAAGTTTAACCACGAGCTATTTTCCTCGTATCCATCCACTGCTACATTCTCGTTCTTATAATTAAAAGTCGACATTAATCCGGAAATCTCTTGTTGAAGGAAACTCACGCTACCGTCGATCAATTCTTTATTAAATCCTTTATCTGCCAATTCCAGCACCTGATTTAAAGAAATTACACGACCAATAATTTTCCCCATTTCTACCAGTTTACGTTGAGGAATTTGCAAATCAAGATTAAAGTCAACTTGTTTTTTTACATAATCCGCAGCTTTTCCGGTTAGGTAGTATCCTTTTAGAAACTGAAACAAATTATTCTCTTTAGCACGTTTCATCATTTTCACCAAACCTTCCGAAATCTGAGCATAAAGAATATCGTTCGAACCCTCAAATATTTGGAAAGGACGGCTATCTGTTATACTACGTCCGGCAATGTGGTTTAACTTATAAGCTTTGGCTCCCACAAGTTGAGTAACCGATTGTGCTGCATTTTGCATTAAATCGGTAATCACACTTTTTACAGCATTTGCAACCATTCCGTGCTTAGCCATATCAATATCCAAACCAGCATTTTCGCTACTGTAAGTACACATGGCTGAACAAATGGTGTACGATGCTTGCAACTCGGTTAAACGATGCTGAACCTGGTCGTAATTAAACAAACTTTTACCGCCAACCAAACGCTGCTTACAATGTGTTATCGCCTCATCCAACAATCGTTGAATAAAACCCATTCCCATTCCGGGGAATTGCATTCTACTTCGATGCAACAAATCGAGCATCATTTTAACGCCGGTTGAATGAGGAACTAATCTATGTGCAGTTGGCAATTGCACATCAATACGATTTCTGCCGTATGGAATGGCGTACAATCCTAAGTTCTCAAAGAACTCTTCTACTACTATATTTTGCCCCGGTGCATTTACATCGCACAAGAAAAAATCAATATCGCGTTGTAATTTATCCGACTTTGATTTCTGACGCCCCGAAAGCAACCAATAGTCTGCCCAGCCTGTTAAACCAGCCCAGTGCTTAGTACCTTTCAAATGATATTTCCCATCAATTTCGGAGTACGAAGTTTGCATATTTAATGCATCGCTACCAAAATCCGGTTCAGTAATCATTAATCCTCCCATCGCTTTTTCGTTTAAAAAACGATTAAAAACCTGAGCCTTAACTTCATCTTGCCCAAACTTGCCAAAAGGCTGTAAAAACAAAGCCGAGTTAATTCCGAAAGTTAAAGAGAGTGCTAATGATTCGTACGAAGCTGTAGCAAGCAAACCTATGTTTTCTTTCATAATTCCACCACGTCCACCATAAGCCTTTGGTATTCCAATCGACAATGGATTTACCGACATAATTTCGCGCATTACAAAAGGCGGAAGTCCTCGTTTTATTGCTAATTGATCAGCATCTGCCCGCGTATGAAACACAAGTTTCATCTTTTCTTTTAAGGCATCTATAAATTCAGAAAAAGGAATGTTTTCGGTTTGGGAGGTAGTCGATTTCATAATTTCAGACATAAAAATAGTTTTAACTGATGGTGATTTTTATTATTCATTACCACCAAAACTATTTAAACGCATTCTAAACAATAATGTTCTAATTATTTTTTGTTGATAGAATTCCACACGTCAACTTCGAATAATTCTTAAACTTTTATTGTAGTTTGAACGCCCACAAAACAAGTATTATATCACCCAATCAAACAGGATTTTGGTTGAAACAGCCAAAAGCATTAATCCGAAAATAATTCGCATTAATTTAGGAGATAACTTATGGGTAAGCCTTACGCCAATTGGCGCAAAAATACTGGTTGTAATTATCAAGGTTATAGCAACGGGCAAGTAGCAAAAACCATACGTTCCCTCGGGTAAGCTAGCCACTTGCAAACCCGACCATAAATAACTAAGAGCTCCTGATATTGCGACACTCCAACTTAATGCCGCCGAAGTACCAACCGCCTTTTTAACAGGCACTTTACACGCCAACAAAAAAGGCACATTAAATACGCCTCCACCAATTCCAAGCATGCCCGACAATCCACCAATTACAGATCCAACACCAAATATCCCAATAGGTTTTGGCAATCTCCACAACGAATTTGGATTAAAGCCAGCCAATGTTTTTACAGCAATTAGATAGGCAAAAACGATAAATGCAATTTGTAAACTTTCGCTGGGAATTGAACTTGCCAACATGGAACCGATTACTGAACCAATAATAATTCCAGGTGCCATACTTTTTAACACATTCACATCAATTGCTTTTTTTCGATAATGCCCCAACGAACTCACAAAAGTGGTAAAAACCATTACTGTTAGCGATGTTCCAACAGCTATATGCTGAATATATTCACTTTCAATATTCTGATTCTTCAAAACCCAAAGCGTAACCGGGATTACTACTATTCCCCCACCAACTCCGAACAATCCGGCAATAAAACCGGCAACACTCCCGGCTAGCAAAAGCAATAGTATTAATTGAATGTCTAACATTGCAAACAAAAATAGAGGATTAAATGAGACAACAAGTAAATAGACTAATAACTATTCATTAATTTTGCAACCATAAAAATCTGAGCATTGAAATTCGACCCATATAAAATAGACCTTCCCATTACCGAGGTTATCGATGAAGTTAAGAGTCATTTACAGCAAGAAAACACACTTATTGTAAATGCACCTCCGGGAGCCGGGAAAAGCACATTATTACCTTTAGCCTTGTTGGAAGAACCATGGCTAAACGGGCAAAAAATAATTATGTTGGAACCACGTCGTTTGGCAACACGAACTATTGCCATGCGTTTAGCCGAACTGTTGGGAGAAAAAGTGGGAGAACGTGTTGGCTATCGTATTCGTTTTGATAACTGCATTGGAAAAAACACACAACTTGAAGTTGTTACTGAAGGAATTCTTACCCGGATGTTACAAAGCGATAATGCGCTTGATGAAGTTGGTTTGGTAATTTTTGATGAATTTCACGAGCGTAGTCTTTTTGCTGATGTTGCACTTGCTTTATCGCGCGAAGCCCAACAAATTTTACGTCCCGATTTACGCTTAATGATTATGTCGGCAACACTTAATATGCCGCAGCTAACAGAACTTTTGAAAGCACCCGCGGTGATTAGTCAAGGGCGACAATATCCGGTTGAGGTTTTTTACGAAGGAGAAAACGACATGCAACTATTACCCGAATTAACCAGTCGCGTGGTTAGCAAAGCAGTTAAAAATCAAGATGGCGACATTCTGGTATTTCTACCCGGAGAAGGTGAAATTAAAAAGTGCGAAACGATTCTGCGTTCAAAGCACAAAGGCATTGCCATCCATCCGCTATACGGACAATTACCTTCTGGGAAACAATTTGCAGCCATTATGCCCAACCGCGATGGCAAACGCAAAATTATTTTGGCAACTTCTATTGCTGAAACTAGCTTAACTATTGAGGGAGTGAAAGTAGTGGTTGACACCGGATTTGGACGAACGCTTAAATTTAATCCAAACTCGGGTTTATCCAGACTTGAAACTATTGATATTACGACTGACTCCGCTGACCAACGGGCAGGACGTGCAGGAAGACTTGCTCCAGGTGCATGTTATCGAATGTGGACGAAGGCAACCCACAATCGATTAAATAAACACCGCACACCTGAAATTGAAGAAGCTGACTTGGCTTCATTGGCATTGGAAATGGCTCAATGGGGTGTAAATGACATTAATCAACTAACTTGGCTTACACCGCCACCCGCAGGTCATATTGAACAAGCCAACGAATTGCTTCATCAACTGGAAGCTTTAGAAAATGGTAAAATTACAGAACACGGAAAAGCCGTTCATAAATTGCCTTGCCACCCACGTTTGGCGCACATGTTACTTTTAGCCGAAGAGCAAGATTTAAGTGCTTTAGCCTGCGATGTAGCTGCCCTGCTTGAAGAACGCGACCCACTTGACAAAGAATCAGGAATTGACTTAAACCTACGTATTGAAGCTTTGCGACGATTCCGTTCGGGCACTCTAAAAAATAGACGTTTGATACGAGTTGCTAAATCGGCTGAACAGTATCGGAAAATGTTGAGTATTCAGGAAGATAATTCTGCTGTGGATTGTTTTGAAACAGGTTTGCTGTTGGCTTTTGCTTATCCTGAACGAATTGCACATGCTGTCCCCGGCAACAATGCCCAATTTAAACTGGCAAACGGAAGTCGCGCTGCAGCTGGACACAAAGATAATTTAGCCTACGAACCGTGGCTGGCTATTGCAAGTATGAATGCCCGCGATGGAGTTGGACGGATTTTTCTGGCATCGCCAATTAATCCCAAAGATTTGGCTCCGATGGTTAAAACGGTTGAATCAATTAGCTGGGATACCAAACAAGGAGGATTTTCAGCAACTACAGAACTTCGAATTGGCAATATTATCCTTCAAAGCAAACCCTTGCAAGATTATGATGAAGAGCTAAAAGTAAAAGCAATTTCTGATGCTATAAAAAAAGAAGGAGCCTGGTTATTGGATTTTAACAAAGAGGTTGAACAATGGAAAAATAGGGTAAACAGTCTACGGATTTGGGATACGAAACATAAGTGGCCAAATGTAAGAACCGAGCATTTATTAACTACAAATGCCGACTGGCTGGCACCTTATCTCACAAATATTAGAAAGCCTGAAGATTTAAAAAAGATTGATTTAAAAACTGTACTTCAGCACAATTTGGATTACGAATTACAAAACCTACTTGAGAAACTTGCTCCCGAAAAAGTTAAAGTGCCAAGTGGTTCGAGTATAAAACTTGAATATCAATCAAACGGCGAAGCTCCGGTTTTGGCAGTGCGACTTCAGGAAGTGTTTGGAATGTTGGAAACACCAACATTAAACAAGGGACAGCAAAAAGTTTTAATGCATTTGCTTTCTCCGGGATTTAAGCCCGTGCAAATAACAAGCGACCTAAACAGTTTCTGGCAAAACGCATATTTTGAAGTTAAAAAGGAATTAAAAGTGCGCTACTCAAAACATCACTGGCCCGATAATCCTTTGGAGGCTGAACCTTTGCGTGGAGTGAAGCGGAAGAAATGAATGATGAAAGTCGAATGATGATTAACGAATATTGATTTTAGAATTCTTTCAATTCATCATTCGTTAATCATCATTCTGCAATCACTTTTTCCTACGATAACTATCCTGAGTAATTGCATTCAAAAACACCTCCGATTTTACATGTTCAAATTCCATGGGTTTCGGAAGTTCGCCAAACAATGGAACTCCACCGCCTAAGATAATTGGGATGGTTGTAATTATCATTTCATCGATTAAATCTTCTTTCAGAAAGCTTTGAACCAATGAACCTCCATCAATATACAATATCTTATTTCCTTTATTGTGAATATGTTCTAAAATATCGCTTAATGCACCCTTAACAAGTTCCGCCTTTCCAGTCAAATCTTCAGGTAAAGAATTTAATGAAGAGCTGACCACAAAAACAGGTTTGGTGTAAGGCCATGGAATATTGAAACTAAGAACCACTTCAAAAGTGTTTCGTCCCATTACAATGGCATCAATTCGCTCGCTAAATGCATTGTAACCAATATCCAGGTTATCGGGGTTTGGAACGGAGTGTAAAAAGTCAATTCCACCGTCTTTGTCGGCAATGTAACCGTCTATACTTCTTGCAATAAATACGTAGTTTTTGTTTTGCATAAAATTCGAGTTGAAATCAAAGATAATCAGTTTTGAATTTGAATAATAATGAGGAGATTTATAATAAGGAATTTTCTATTTAGGTTCCGAAACACAAGTCAGACTTAAACACGATTCCTAATCAAATAAATACTTACCAATCTTTAATTGACTTTTTCAGAATCAAAATCAGGTTAAAATTATATTTTTGCATTCATTAAAAATACTAAACCATTACCCATGTTAAAAAGGATTTTTTCAAACATTCTATTTCTTCTTATTTCAAGCGTAATTTTAAATGCACAAACTCCCGAATTCTCCAAAGCTGGTTTTTGGGAAGTAGAAAACAGTGGTCGCGAAGTATTTAATTTCAACATAGGCTGGCGTTTTATTAAAAGTGAAGCCATTGGAGCTGAAACAACAGATTTCAACGATTCGAACTGGGAAGTGGTGAATTGCCCACATGGTTTAGAATTGATTTCGACAGAAGCCAGCGGCAGTAATAACTATCAGGGTGAAGCTTGGTATCGCAAGCATTTTACAGTTCCTGCTGAAACAGCAAACAAAATCCTTAAACTTCATTTCGAAGGCGTAATGGGAAAATGCAAAGTGTGGTTAAATGGCGAATTGCTTGCCGAACATTTTGGAGGTTATCTTCCATTTACGGTAGATTTAACCGGAAAATTAAAATCGGAAAATGTAATTGCCGTTTGGGCTGATAATAGCAACGATCCCGATTATCCTCCGGGCAAAGCTCAAGAGGTTCTCGATTTTACCTACTTCGGCGGAATTTACCGCGATGTTTGGATGGTGGCTACAAACGCTGTTTTTGTAACAAATGCCAATGAAGTTGATAAAGCTGCCGGAGGTGGAGTTTTTACCCACGTTGAAAATCTTTCAGAAGAATCGGCTACTGTATTTGCAGGTGTTGATATTCAAAATGCTTCAGATAAAAAAGAAATTGTTT
>JAUVDE010000377.1 GCA_030595485.1 Draconibacterium sp. | reverse complement strand
TCGGGATCCACTTCAATGCTTGCACAAACTTCAATGGCATATTTTTTTACTTCCGAAACCTGAATTAAATCTTCGCACAAATTCCGGTTTTTATGGTACAGCTCTACAATCTCCTTTTTAATTCGCTCAATTTCATTCTTTTTATCGGCAGCTTTCGGAAATTTAGCATCATCCAGCTCATCAAAATCAACCACCAATTTATACAAACCATTTAAAATAAAACTCGATTTATGATGATTTGCCAAGTCTTTAAAATCTTTTGATTTGTAGGATAACAAATCGTTTTTACAATCAACATAAACCGATTTTTCAAATTTCTTTAACCAGCAATTTTTTACTCCAGCTATATCAATAAAAAGCTTGCGATAATCGGCTTCAGTTATCGGTTTTGAAGGTAGAATTTGCAAGGCACTAAAAAACTGATCCTTGATAGAACTAGTATTTTCGGAAGGTGCCAGTATATTTTCGATGGGCATTGAAATACGCGCTCCCAAATCAGTAATGGCATAACTCAACATTTCGAGCATCGTAATTCCGGGGTCGTGTTCGTTATAATCGGTCCAAACACTACCCGCTAATTTCTCGATATACTGCTGCCCTATTTCGCGCAAAAAAGCATAATCTAAATCGTTACGCTTTGCAACGTCCTTCGGAATAGTAATATGTTTGTTTACTTTTGACATGTTTCAGGCGCTTGAATATTGTTATTCACACAGTTATTTATTGCATCGTCCACCTTATGATTTTTAGATGAAACCAGTATCGCTTCGGGACTCGATGGAATTGCTATATTTACTTCCTTTTCGGTTGAACTTCCTGTAATTTTCTGAAAGAGTTTCACATCGCTAACAAAATCGACATACTCCAGTTTTTCGATATAATTTATTATTACGCTTTTGTGCAACGACAAGCCAAATTGAATTGCCACAGTACTATCAAATGCCCACGGAGAAAGCAAACGTGTTAAGTCTTCGCGTAAAACACTCTTATAAAAAATAGCATCGAACCCTTTATAAAACTGTACTTTTAATTCAATTTTAAGTTCTTCGTACTCGGGATTTATAACTTGAGCCTGCACCAATGGTGAATTAAGCTTGTTTATAAATTCTTTAATTCGATTTAGAGTAGCCTTACTAACCCTTGGTTGAAAAATGTCGAATACATTTTTATTTACGATATCGGGAATGACCACCAAAGCAGTACTTCCAGGTACCAGATAACTTGTTTTTCGTTTTGCATTTGCAATTTTCGAGCAAGTGTGGCTTAAACATTTTACTTTATGAATTTCGGGGAAATTTTGCAGCACTAAATGTTCGTAATCCCAAACTGTAATTGCTCTGTTTTTATGCCTTAAACGCTCGCTAATTCTGCGGTAATAAACATCGTTACTTTCTTCGGGTTTGCCACCAAACGAACTATAAGGTTGTGCTAAACCTTTTACTTTAGAAATACGGGTTACCATTTTTGAAATGGTTTCGGCGGGCAGGCCATCGTTTAAATGCTGAAGATTATTACCATTGTTGGCAAATTCGGCAACAACTGCCTGCGCATGAATTCCTATTGTTTTTGAAACCGCATTGTACTTTTTATGAATACGCGCTTTTAACCACATATAACCTGTTGGCAAAAGCGTGTTATCGGTACTCGCCTCTTTGGGAATTACAAATTTTAGTATGCCCGATTTCAGAAAGTTTCCGGTATCATCAGAAATAATTGCAGTTGAATTTAATTCTTTCCACTCGTTGGAGCATAACATCCACCACTCCACTTTTTGCTTGCCTTCAAACGATTCTACCTCAGTATTTTCACTTCCCTCCAACACTTGCACAAGCAAAGAAACCGTTTGCTGGTTTTTTACATTTTCCAAACCAATATACAATTCACCACCTTCGCAATACAAAGGAAGCAAGTTCAATTTTGCAGCTTCAATTGCAGTCAACAAGCCATTTTTATTTTTTAAGTCAACACATTCCTCACTTTGTCCGAAAGGGTGATCGTGGTACAAATCGAAATCTTTTTTACTGTATTCGGCAAGGTTAATTTCTGCCGAAGCATCGTAATCAAATGTAAGTTCCTCGATAAATGGCGTATATGGTTCGTTCGGAATTATGGCTTGTTTTTCTTCACTGCTCATTGCCAATGCATACAAGCGCGGGTACATCTCGTGTAAAAAAGTTTGATTCAACGACAAACGAATTGGGCCAACATTTTCAATATCGGAATTGGGGTTTGCAACCGTTAATTTTTTAATGAATAAATCATTATCCCCCTTTATAAACAATACTTCCGCATTTTGCCCACTTAAATCAGTCCACTCCTCTTTTTCATTAATTTCAACCTTTGCCTTAAAATAGCTGTCATTATTCACAATCAGGTTTTGGGGCTGCTCAATCATTTTCCACTCGGGCATAACGGAAAGGTTAGCAGCATCTCCTACTTGTAAAGCTGATGGTTTGGATGGTGTATCAATTTCTCCTTCCGATTTTTCCTGTAACAGCTTTAAAACTTGATTTTGGCTGGCAGTATTTTCAATGATGTCTTTATAGTAAATATCTTCTAAAAATTGCAGTGCTGAAATAGTAGAACCAAAAGTATTTCGGTAAGCATAATACCAGTTACTAAAACTTGAAGGTGTATTTTTCCATTCAATATTTACTGCTAAATCAGTCCATTTCTTTTTGTAACATTCAGCATAATCAACATAAAATTTCGATTTCTTTACCGGCTGCGTTCCAAAAGGCCAAAAGGGTTTATCAGGTTTAATAGAGCCAATATCGTTGTATAAATTTAAATTATTTACCCCCTGAACATTTACATCAATTTTTAATACTGAGATTTGTTTATCAATTAATTCGCGGTATAAATCATGTGCTGTAGTTTCTTTTGTTTTGAAAAGAATTCGGCAAACCGGCAAATCGGCATTAAAACTTTCAGCATGAATTTCGGAATCATATTTTACAATTGCTCCTTCGTCTTTTGGTACCTTAAAAACAATATTCAATGTCGTTTTATCGGAAATAGAACCTGAAGAAATTTTCACACCTTTAAGGTTGCTTAGCTCGTTAACGACATTAAAAGGGCCTAGCCAAGCTTTTTCGCCGGTACAATACATTTCCAGATTATCTTTTAAATCATTAAACGAAATGCTTTTCGAAAGTTTATTTTTAAAAGTGAGGCTAAACACAATGTTTCGTTCGCCTTCTTGTAATTCCAAAATTTCGCCCGAAACAGCAAATCCAAGTTTTGCATCAGCAAGCTCGTCATACTCTCTGGTATCCGGCATTCCTTTGGGTTCGTAATATCCAAATGGCCACCACTTTACCTCATCATCCTGGAAATCGCCCCCTTTCCCATTATACGAATTCGCAACAGTTGCAGCTTTTAGTTTTGCATGATCGTGGTCGTTGTACACACTTTTTAGCTGTGCAACTTTTGTTTGATTGGCTACTAATTCATCGGTGGTTTTATAAATCAGTTTCTTTCCATCGGCATCTTTTCCAGCATCCAATTCCGTTTCTTTCGCAACTTTTTCGGCAACTGCATTTCTTGCCAATTCAAAAATAGCATGCACTTTATCGGGTGTCGAATCTTGTTTTTTTATTTTCAGAATTTGGCGATAATAAAAGTCGAGGTGACGTTTGCTAAGTCGG
>JAUVDE010000118.1 GCA_030595485.1 Draconibacterium sp. | reverse complement strand
GCCGTGAGCTAATAATAGCAGACAAACATCATATTCAAAAAAACGATTAAACCCTTTGCAACTGTTAAAATACAAACACATTAAACAATACGTCATGAAACTCAGAACACTTTTTTGGATTGGGATATCTGCCCTGACTCTTTTTGCCTGCGAAGAACCTGATAATACGATTAAAACCACTACAAAACTGGAATTCATTATTCCAGTTAATTCAATGCAAGTTCAAACAAATGGAAGTACCGACTTTTCGGGTTTTGCCATATTTTGCCTGGACAATAAAGACAACGTCCAAAACTGTCCCAGTAACATTTTAAGTGTAATACCTGACAAAGGATCGGTTTTAAATATGACAAACCTTGGTGGTGAAATAAATAAACTGGAATTAGATTGGGGCTATGGAACGATAGAAAGCGGGGAGTTCGATATGCAAAGTACCACTGCACTTTTATCAAAAGAAGAAATGATTGGTATGCGCGACATTAACGTCGATCTGGATGACACTCTTAGGTCATTAATCAATAAAATTGACAGTAACCCGAAGAACTATATTAAAGTAATGATAAAAGGAAATGCCAATTTTAAAGTTTATTCAAGCGTTAAGGTGGAAATTCCAATTGTTATAGACCACGAAGTATTGGAAGTTAGGTTTACCATATAAACACTGCAAAAAACTATATTTCTTTTTTCATTAAAGCATAAACTGCAAGGTGAGTTTTGGGCTTACCTTCTATTTGTATGATTTCTAATTCGATTTTTCTGAAGTGCAACCCGAACAGTTCACAAATTTCCTTCTCGGAAGAGAAGTACAAAGTAGTGCCAATTGATGTTTTTCGAAATTTGCCAACGCCACCAAAAGCATCATCATTCTCACTGAAACATACTGATAGATAAATGCCTCCCGGCTTAAGCAAACGATAAACTTTTTCGGCATACTCTTTTCGCTTTTCTGGAAAAATATGGTGTAGCACCGACCAGTCAAAAATAAAATCAAAAGTGTTTGTGATTTCAATACTATCCTTAAGAAAATCGACACACAGAAAAGTACATTCGACCTGATCCTTAAACGCCCTAATCCGAGCCTCTGAAAGAGCCATTTCCGAAATATCAATACCAGTAATGTCAAAACCATTTTTAGCCAGATAGATTGCAGCATTTCCCATGCCACATCCTATTTCTAAAGTTTTGCAAGGTTGAACAGTCTTCTGCACAACAAGATTAACCAGCGCAGCCGGCGGGCCTTCCATATCCCAGGGAACACCTCCCCCACTTATATTTTTATAGATATCACTTGACAATTGCCTCTTTTATCAATTTTTTTAATTCGATCCTAGATTAATCATGAATAAAGGAACAAAACGATAAGCGCTTCACAAAGTTAAAGGACAAAAAAAGCCACCCGAAATAAATCGAGTGGCCTCCAATATCTTGTAAGAATTGTTTCTTATTTTTCTCCGCCTTCTGTTGCTGGAGTTTCTTGAGCTGGTGCCGGAGGAGGTGTAGTTGGGAAAGTTGGAACCTGAGTTGGGTCAACTGCAGTTTCAATTTGTTCCTGAACACGCGACTGGTCTAATTCACCACCTTCGCGAGGTATAAACCCAGAAGCGATAACACATAAAAACAACAAAATAGCTGCCAACGACCAAGTACCTTTTTCGAGGAAGTCGGTTGTTTTACGAACACCCATTACCTGACCCGATGATTGAAAGTTACTTGCTAAACCTCCACCTTTTGAATTTTGTACTAATACTACTAATACCAAAAGGATACAAACGACAAATATTAAAACGGTGATTAAAATATACATTTCTTTCTAATTATTATTCTTTAAAACTTCTATTTCTTTAATACGGGCTGCAAAGTAAACACTTTTTTCCGGATATTTCAAACTTAATTTCTGATAGGCTTGCTGTGCTTTTTCGTAGTTTTTTTGCTGAAAATAAATAGCTGCTAAAGTCTCGGTTATTAACTCATCGTTTTCGGCAACCGATTTATTTAAGAATTCTTTATTTTCAATACTTCCAGCGTTTCCAAAAGGCTCCTTGTTTTTTCGAATTAAACCCGAATCTGAATTCAAGAACCGATCGACTAGCGAATCCCCTTCTTGCCCAGCCACAGCACCTCCCAATTGATAAAGCGAAGAAACTGCCTCTAATTTTCCGATACTTAGTTGACGTTTTGGTAACTCCGAATTCAGAAACTTAAATAAATTTTTTCGCTCGGGAACAACAACCGCAGCCTTTTTCAAAACAGCAGCATATTCGGGCGAATTTATATTTTTCAGATTTTTCAAATAGAGCATCCACCCTGTTTGAAACCACGGAAATTCTTCGGTAAGCTTTTTTGTTTCGTCCAGAGTTTCGTCCGAAAGCAAACTTAAATCCTGCAGATATGATAGAATTTGCACGCTTTCCATATTACCAACTAGCAATTGTAGCGTTAAAAATATCTTCAGTAAGTTTTGTAATAATTAACGCGGTAAGTTCATCTTCCACACTACTTATGGCCAAATTACTATCAAAATCTTCAAATGCCGAAAAGCTCTGTTCGAAATCATCCTCAGGAACCTTGTTGTTGGTATATTTAAGTTTTACCGTTATGGTAAGTCGTGTTTGCGCCGATTGGTCATCTTTTGCAATCGACATCGGACGAAAATCGTAACCCGTAATTTGCCCTTCGAACTCAATATCTCCATTCTCCGAAAGCTCGTTTAACGATGTCTGGCGCTCCATTTTATTACGTAAACGTTCGGTAAAACTTTGGCTTAAAGTCGGATTAATTAACCTCGCCCGATTAGGGAAATAATAAACGGAAAATGTTTTTTCCAACACCATTGGCTTAGATCCAGTAAAATTATATTTTACCGAACATGAAAATAAAATTCCTGCAAAAAAAACTACAATGGCAATAAAAGTAACTCGTTTCAACATAAAACTATCCCTTAATTTCGTATTCTTTTATTTTTCGATAAAGCGTACGTTCCGATATTCCAAGCTCCTGCGCCGCATACTTTCGTTTGCCGCGATGTTTGTCTAAAGCTTTTTTAATCAGCTCAATTTCCTTGTCGGCCAAAGAAAGCGATTCTTCCACAAATTCTTCGGTATCCTGAATATTTTCTTTGTCGACGGGAGTAATATGAATTGGATTTTGCGCCGAATCTTTTGGGGCAAAACTACCATCGTCGGTATTGTATAAATTCCGTATACTTTGTGCATGATCTCCTGAAATAGGCGCCTCACGATTTTCCATTAAATCCAACACCAACTTTTTCAAATCGGTCATGTCGTTTTTCATGTCGAAAAGAACTTTGTATAGAATTTCGCGTTCGTTGGAAAACGACTCATTACCTTGAGAACTTGAAAAAACTGCCGGCAAATTTTTCGACCCATCAGATGGTAAATAGCCACGCAAAACATCACCTGTAATTTCACGTTCTTTTTCAATAATTGAAATCTGCTCGGCAATATTTTTTAGCTGCCTTACATTTCCCGGCCAATGGAAACTTACCAAAGCCGAACGTGCCTCGTCGGTTAATCTAACCGCGGGCATCCGGTATTTCTCAGCAAAATCGCGGGCAAATTTCCGAAACAATAAATTGATATCCTCCGTTCGTTCGCGCAAGGGCAAAATAGAAATTGGTAAAGTATTTAAACGATAATACAAATCTTCACGAAACTTCCCTTCATCAATTGCTGTTGGAATATTTACGTTGGTAGCCGCAATTACACGCACATTTGTTTTTACCACTTTCGACGAACCTACTTTTATAAATTCACCGGTTTCAAGTACGCGCAACAAGCGTGCTTGTGTCGACATCGGCAACTCCCCTATTTCATCCAGAAAAATAGTGCCGCCATCGGCTTCCTGAAAATATCCTTTTCGGTCGGCCAGCGCACCTGTAAATGCTCCTTTTTCGTGACCAAAAAGTTCCGAATCGATTGTTCCTTCAGGAATGGCACCACAGTTTACCGCAATGTATTTTCCGTGTTTACGGCTCGAAAACTGATGAATTATTTGCGGAAATATTTCTTTGCCAACACCACTTTCACCCATTACCAAAACTGACAAATCGGTAGGTGCTACTTGCACAGCTACTTCAATGGCACGGTTTAGGCCGGCGGTGTTACCTATTATTTCAAATCTTTGTTTTATTGCTTGTAAATCCATGCTTTTAAATATGAACAGTTTGCAAATTTACAATTTTTCATTGGCTATGATAACTAGAAACTTACAATTAAGTTTTTTTATTTATTTAATAATGGGCGATGAGCGGCTAGCAGTAAGTAATTAGTACAGTTGGCAAAGATTAAATCGATTTCATTAATTATCTTTGAAACCTAATTGAAAATTTTCTGACTGGGTTCTTTACTCAGTAAACAAATCTAATAATGCCGGTACTATGAATTTTATTGGAATTATTCCTGCACGATATGAATCCACCCGTTTCCCGGGAAAACCACTTGCGATAATTAAAGATAAACCAATGATTCAGTGGGTTTATGAAAATGTTTCGAAAGCATTGGATGAAGTTTATGTGGCAACCGACGACGACCGAATAGTTAAGGCTGTTGAAGCTTTTGGAGGGAAGGTGGTTAAAACACTTTCGACACACCAAAGTGGTACCGACCGCTGTGCTGAAGCTGCGCTTAAACTTTCCGAAACCATCGATTTTGATGTGGCCATAAATATCCAGGGCGACGAACCTTTTATTCAGCCCGAGCAAATTGAGCTTTTAAAATCGTGTTTTAAGAGTGATGCCGAAATTGCCACTTTGGTTAAAAAAAATGATTCTACGGAAGAGCTTTTTAATCCAAACCGGCCTAAAGTTGTGCTCGACCATAATAACAATGCGCTTTATTTTAGCCGTTCGCCAATTCCTTATGTCCGCGGTACAGACAAACATGACTGGACTACAGAAAATACATTTTGGTCACACATTGGCATGTATGCTTTTAAGGCCGATGTTCTTCAGGAAATTACAAAGTTGCCACAGGGAAAATTAGAGTTAGCCGAATCGCTAGAACAATTACGTTGGCTCGAAAATGGCTTCAAAATTAAAACTGCCGAAACCACGACACAATCTATTGGAATCGACACCCCTGAAGATTTACAAGCAGCTCTTAAATTATTCTAAAACTTACTGCAACTGTTTAATCATTTTTCTGTCCTTATTAAAAGAGGCACACAATTTGTAATACCTCTGCTCGAAAACAATTAAACAAGTTTGCCATGAAACAATATATACTTGTCCTTTTATTCATTGCTTTTACCTTGCCTGCATTGGCACAAGATTCATGGAGTACTCCTACAAAATCGGCTAAAGATAAACTGGAAGCAGAATTAAAAATTTATCCTAACCCATGCAAAAACAGCAAGGTTACTATTGAATTTAGTGCAAAGGAAATTTCAGAAATCCGATTAATCAACATTACTGGCAAACAAGTACTACTAAAAAAGTACCATTTCGCTACGCATAAAACGCAGCTTAAGTTAGAAGATGTTCCCAACGGAATTTATCTGATTCAAATAAAAACTACCGATAATAAAACGACAGTAAAGAAACTTATGGTTTCAAAAAACTGATATGAAATTTTAATTTCTCTACCTTCTGTTCGGTCTTAATTTTGCTTACTTTCACCTCCAAATTTTAATATTTCAATTATGAAGATTTTATTCATTATTTTGATGGCTATTGTGGTCAATCAAGTGTATAATTCTTACAAAATCATTAAAAACTAAGCAAAATGAAACAACTAACTTTATTTATTACGTTACTGCTTTTTGTAATTGCACTAAAAGCCAGCGAACCATTAGCTAAAGGAAAAGATAAATTCAGCTTTGCTTTTTTCACCGATATTCATTTAAACAATGGTGCTGAGGGATGCTGGGATGGATTAAACAAAGCCATTAAAAATGCCAAAGCCAACAAAGTAGATTTTATTCTAACCGGAGGCGACAATGTTGATATTGATGTATTAAAAGACGATGCCAAAACGGCTCACGAATTGATGCAAAAATATACTGGCATAATTGAGAAATCGGGCATTGACTATTATGCCACAATTGGCAACCACGATCGTTTTTGGGGAGTTAATAAAAAAGATCCACTCTACAACGAAGGTCTTTTTGAGAAATACATTAACGAAAGCTATTATTCATTCGACCACAAAGAATGGCATTTTGTTGTATTAAATACGACTCAAACCTGTGGAGGAAGCTACTGTGTTGGTGATGAGCAAAAAGAATGGCTAAAAAGAGATCTTCAAAAAGTAGCTGCAGAAACTCCAATAATCATTTCCGTTCATGTCCCCTTTCTTTCAGTTTATTATCCGGCACTGGAAGGCAAATACAAGAGTGCAGACACATTCGCTAACTTTAAAGAAATTTGGGATTTATTTAACGAGCACAACCTAAAATTAGTTTTACAAGGTCACCAGCACTTATATGAAGAAATTCAAACACTAGGAATACAATTTATTACCGCTGGAGCAATTTCAGCAAGTTGGTGGGGCGGAGCTTACCACGGCACAGAAGAAGGTTATCTGAAAATAAACATTGATGGTGATGACTTTGATTGGGAGTATATTGATTACGGCTGGGAAGCCGTAAAAGACTAGTCACAAAAGCTAAAAAACTTCAATATTATATTCTTTTCTCTTTTTAATGTAACTTAATGGGCTAATCTCAAATCAATTGACATGGCCGACAGAAGAACTTTTTTAAAATCATTGGCTGGAGCAACAGCCGGAATTTCACTTGCAACAACTTCAATGGGTGCCGAAAATGATGCCCACGACCGTTTGGGCGAGGTATTACCCAAACGTAAACTTGGCCGAACTGGCGAATATGTAACCATGCTGGGAACCGGAGGATTCCATGTGGGCTGGACGACTGAGCATGATGCACAGGAGGTAATTGAGGCTTCTCTTGAAGGCGGTGTTCGTTTTTTCGACACAGCCGAAAGCTACTCGAAAGGTGTTAGCGAAGAACGTTATGGCAAATTCCTTACACCAAAATACCGCGACCTTATTTTCTTGATGACAAAATCAACAGGAAAAGATGCCAAAACAGTTCAAGAACATTTGGAAGGTTCGTTGCGCAGACTAAAAGTTGACCAACTAGATCTATTTCAGGTACATTCTATTCGTACCCCCCAAGATGTGGATAGTCGAATTTCGGAAGGAGTTCTTGAGGTACTTTTAAAAGCAAAACAACAAGGCAAAGTTAAATACCTTGGGTTTACCGGCCACCAAAACCCATACGCACACACCCGAATGTTGGAACGAACAAAAGAAAGCAACATTTTCGATACAGTATTAATGCCCGTTAATGTACTCGACCAAACCTATTTTAGTTTCACCAAAAACGTTATTCCTCCTGCCCTGCATCGTAACATGGGAATTCTTGCCATTAAATCTTTAGCCGACGGACGTTTTTTTGCAAAAAAAGAAAAAGCGAATTGGACATCGGACGATCCTCTTATACCAAATTACTTAAGTATAAAAGAAGCGATGCATTTTGTATGGTCATTACCGGTTAGCGTTCTTATCTCTGGGAATGAAAATGCAACTTACATGCGCGAAAAAGTGGCTTTAGCGCGTTCGTTTGCCAAACTATCAGAAGAACAAAAAATGGCGTTAATCGATAAAGTTCGTGATATTGCCCTTACCGGAAAACTGGAGTATTTCAAAAAGAAAGAAGTTTAGAAATGATTTAGATGAATTACTATAAATGAAAAATCCCGGTGCCTCTGCTACCGGGATTCAAACTAAACCTAACTAAACCAAACTTATGAAAATACAGCAAAGAATTGCTGTGAAGTATTTTATTCTATTTCTGAACTAAAAACCAAAATTACTTTCGGTATTTAATTGTTTTCTTGACTATAAAACGTTTTACAAACTCCGTGCCAAAAAATATTTTTAGCTTATTTTATCTTTCAAAAACGGTATTTTTAACACTTTTTAAGAATCTCAATTAAAGAAATCATGAGCAATACTAATTCCGAAGTATTTCCTCTCTAAAATAAAAACAAGCCAACACATTCTGTTTCAAGCTCTTTTAACTGAATATCAAATATCCTTACAGAAATATAAAAACACGTGCCAAACCGAGGCAAATCACTTTAAATCTCAAAAATTAAATATCTTTGCGCTAAATTAAAAGGAAACCATTTCTACAGATGGTTGTTAAGAGATAGTAAATGGAGAATATTCGGAATTTTTGCATCATTGCACACATTGACCATGGTAAAAGTACGTTAGCCGACCGACTTTTGGAATTCACAAAAACTATTGGCGAACGAGATATGCACGCACAGGTTCTTGACAATATGGAACTTGAACAGGAACGTGGAATTACCATTAAGAGTCACGCCATTCAAATGGATTATAAATTTGAAGGCACCGAGTATAAACTCAACCTTATTGACACGCCGGGACACGTAGACTTTTCGTACGAAGTTTCGCGCTCAATTGCTGCCTGCGAAGGTGCCTTATTAATTATTGATTCCACTCAAGGAATTCAGGCACAAACCATTTCGAATTTGTATTTGGCCATTGAAAATGATTTGGAAATTATTCCTATTCTGAATAAAATGGATTTGCCCAATGCCATGCCCGAAGAGGTGGAAGAACAAATAATAGATTTAATTGGTTGCGACCAAAAAGACATTATTCGAGCCAGCGGAAAAACCGGAGAAGGTGTGGAAGCTATCCTTGAAAATATAATCCACAAAGTTCCGCATCCCGTAGGTGATCCCAAGGCTCCACTACAGGCACTTATTTTCGATACTGTAATTAATTCTTTTCGAGGAATTATTGCTTACTTCAAAATAGTAAATGGAGAAATACGCAAA